>JANMXV010000577.1:0-4237 GCA_031381325.1 Betaproteobacteria bacterium
GGGCTGCGCGATGCGCAAGGCACGGCGGGCATGGCGTGTTCACGATTGTGGAACGCGCTGCGATTCTGTTCCACAACCGCAGCATGCACCCATAAAAAAAGCCGGGCAGAGCCCGGCTTTTCAAATACAGATGGGTGCTTAAGCGGCTTGAATGTTGCTCGCCTGCTTTTTGCCTTTGTTGCCGTCGGTAATGTCGAAGGTGACTTTCTGACCTTCTTTCAGGCTTTTGAAGCCCGACATGTTGATTGCGGAAAAATGCGCGAAGAGGTCTTCGCCGCCGCCATCGGGAGTAATAAAGCCAAAGCCTTTTGCGTCGTTAAACCATTTCACTGTACCGGTTGCCATTGTGCACGTTCCTTAAAGATTTAGAGTTGAGGTAATCGAGGAAAATCCTCTTCAATGTTTAGGTCTCAAAGCTTCCCAAGGACGAACATCCAACAACACCGGAAAATCCAAACCTTTAGTACTAGGAATACACTCGGAAATCTAACACCGTGCGGCATTATACACACAATTACTTTTGTGGGTAGTGCGCTGATTTGCGAGGATATTCTGGTGGATAGGGGGCGATATCTCCGTTCCAGGGGGGCCGCTAGGATGACGCGTGAATGGCCCGCCCAAGGCTTGTTTTTGCGACTTTTTCGTCTATTTGGATGCGCACCAACGCATCGAAAGTGGAGTTATGATGTAAAAGGTGAGGTTTGCGTGGGTCAATTATCCCGATTTGCCGTTATCCCCGCTTCCCGTGTTTGTGTGCCGCTGATTATTTCTGTCCTGGAGAGCCGCTATGAAGATTGCCAATAACGTCACCGATTTGATCGGTAATACCCCGCTGGTGCGCATTAACAAACTCACCCAGGGGTGTGCGGGGGAGGTGGTGGCCAAGCTTGAGTATCAGAATCCGGCGCACAGCGTCAAAGACCGCATCGGCTTGTCGATGATCGAGGCCGCCGAGAAAGCGGGGCTTATCAAGCCCGACACTATTATTCTCGAGCCGACCAGCGGCAACACCGGCATCGGCCTTGCGATGGTATGCGCGGCGCGCGGTTACAAGTGCACGATTGTGATGCCGGACACTATGAGTAAAGAGCGGCGTATGTTGTTGCGCGCATACGGCGCCGAGCTGGTGCTCACGCCGGGCGCCGAGCGCATGCCGGGCGCGATCAAAAAAGCCGAGGAGATGGCTGCCGCCGATGCGCGCTATTTTATTCCGCAGCAGTTTGAAAACCCCGCCAATCCCGAGGTGCATCGCGCCACCACAGCCGAAGAAATCTGGCGCGACACCGATGGCAAGGCCGATATCCTGATTTCGGGCATCGGCACCGGCGGCACCATCACCGGCGTGGGCGAAGCGCTCAAGGCGCGCAAGCCGTCGTTCCAGTGTGTGGCAGTGGAGCCCGATGCGTCGCCGGTACTCTCGGGCGGGCAGGCGGGACCACATCCGATGCAGGGCATAGGCGCGGGTTTCGTGCCCAAGGTGCTCAACGTCAAAATCTACGACGAGATCGTGCGTGTGAAAAACGACGACGCCATGACGATGGCGCGCCGCATGGCCAAAGAAGAAGGCCTGCTGGTCGGCATTTCGTCGGGTGCCGCGATGTGGGCGGCAGTGGAAGTCGCCAAGCGTCCTTCCAGCAAAGACAAACTGATTGTGGTGATTATTCCGTCGTTCGGCGAGCGCTATTTGAGCACACCGCTGTTTGCGGGGCTGGCGGATTAACACATACCCCACGCCCGCAATCGGGTGTGGGGCGGCAATTCACCCTGTAGCCAACAACTCCACCTCAAACACCAGTGTTGCATTCGGCGGAATCACGCCGCCGGCGCCGTGCGCGCCGTAGCCGAGCGCGGGCGGAATGGTGAGTTTGCGCTTGCCGCCAACTTTCATGCCTTGAACGCCTTCGTCCCAACCTTTGATAACGCGTCCGCCGCCGAGCGGGAATAGGAACGGGTCGTCGCGATCTTTGCTGGAATCGAATTTCTCGCCGCTGGTGAGCCAGCCGGTATAGTGTACGGTGACTTCCTGGCCCGCGCTGGCTTCGGCGCCGCTGCCTATCGTGATTTCTTCGATGATCAGCCCGTTGGCTGTGGTACGGGTCGTGGTGGATGCCATGGCGATTCCTTGTGTCGGTTTGTGGTTAAGAGGCGGCATTATGCCTTCCAGCGCCGAGCGCGACTATGCCCTGGCGCGGAGCTAAACGTAACGGGGCGCCATGTGAACGGGGCATGGCCGGTAAGTCTGAGGTAAGTATGGTCTGCCAAGATAAGGGCTGGCATCGCTGTACTCGCCCTTCTTGCTACGACCGAGTTGCAGCAGCAATCCCGCTGGATGTCATGCTGTTTAAAAATTTTCATGGAGTTTCCAATGGCCAAACTTTCTGGTTTTCTGTTTTCGTTGTTCTTGTTCGGCATCGCGCATGCTGAAGAAATTAAGGATTCCCCTATCCCTGAGCCCAACTATATAGGCATTATTATATTTTTTGCGCTCTCGATCGGTATTGGCGGGTGGTACACGTGGAGGGTGATGACCGGTGGCAATAAAGACAAAGGTCAAGTCAAGAAATAGCAGCTTACGCTGCTTCGAATCGAACGCGCCCAATAGCCGGGCGCGTTTTTTTTCGCATAACGCCGCGTTTTCGTCAAAGCACTACCGAGGCGTTGCCTGCTTCGCTCCGGTTGGCTCCCGTTCGCTCCCGTTCGCCTAGCGCGTTGCGGTAAAATAACGCGCTTGAATCAACGGGGGAAGGGGCGCGGCAGTGGGTGTGGCGGCAACGTTGTTGAAGCAGGTGTTAAAACAAGTGCTTGTGTAATGGGGCGAACGGCACAGGTCACACAGCGCTGGCAGGTGTACATCGTGCGCTGCGCCGACGGTACGCTGTATACCGGCGTGACCCTCAATGTCGCGCGACGCATTACCGAACATAACGGCGTGCGTGCCAACGGCATTCGTGCCGTTCGTGAGACTGGCGCACGTTACACGCGCTCACGACGACCCGTGAAGCTGGTGTATCAGGAAAAAGCCGCGAATCGTTCCGCCGCCTGCAAGCGCGAATACCGCATCAAGCAACTGAGCCGCCGCGAAAAACTCGCGTTAATCGGCGCGGCCTCGCGTATTATTCCGTCTGCAAAAGTTTAGCCGGGAGGAAAGCATGTTGGATGTCGCCGTAGTGGGCATGGGCTGGTGGGGCAAGACGCTGGTCACGCTAATGAGCAAGAGTTCGAAGCTGCGCGTAGTCAAGGGCATGAAGCGCAGTCCCGCGACGGAAGCCGATTTCGCGCGCGAGCACGGGTTCGAGATGGTGGCGGATTACGCGCAAGTGCTCAACGACCCTAAGGTCAAAGCCGTGGTGCTGTGTACGCCGCACACGCTGCATACCGGGCAGATCATCGCCGCCGCCAATGCCGGCAAGCATGTGTTCTGCGAGAAGCCGCTGTCGATGACACGCGCGGACGCGGAACGCGCGCTGGCGGCGATCAACGCACAACAATTGCAGATTGCCATCGGCCACGAGCGCCGCTTCGAGCCGCCGATACTCGATTTGATGCGCACTATTCAATCGGGCGAACTCGGCGTGCCCTTGCAAATCGAAGCGAATTTCAGTCAGGATAAATTCCTGGCACTCCCTGCCGGCAACTGGCGCTTGACGCCCGAGGAAGCGCCGGCCGGCCCGATCACCGCGACCGGCATACACATACTTGATTTGTCGGTGTCGGTGTTCGGTGCAGCGGAAAGCGTGTGGTGCAGCGTCAAGCAACTGGGCAGTCCGCTCACCAACGGCGACACGCTGGCGGCGATGGTGAAATTCAAAAAAGGCGGCCACGCGTTGCTCACCGCGATACTGGCGACGCCGTTCGACGGACGCTTCGCGGTGTATTGCAGCAAGGGCTGGATCGAGGTGCGCGACAAGGCGCATCCGAGTACGCCGCAAGGCTGGACCATGACCAAGGTAGTGAGCGGCGATAAACGCAGTGTGGTGGAGTATGCGCCGTCGTCCAGCGTGCTCGCCAATATCGAAGCTTTCGCCGATGCAGTCGAAGGACGCACGCCGTATCCCATGCCGCAGGATCAGATGCTCGCTAACATCGCGGCGCTGGAGGCGATCATCGAGTCGGCGCGCACAGGAGAAAAAGTGATGGTGATGTAAGTATTTGTTTTTAAAGGTAAAATACACATTACATTAGTGCGTGCGAGAATAGCGCCATCATCGTGGCGTACGACGACAACGGCGGCTTCTGG
>JANMXV010000629.1:0-2534 GCA_031381325.1 Betaproteobacteria bacterium
GCCAAACATGGGCGCATCATTCGGCGAATCGCCGACGAATACATAAGCCTCGTGCGTGGCATCGAGATCAACGCCGTATCCTTCACGCATCAGGATTTTCGTCATGCTGAGTTTGTCATAGCTGCCGAACCAGCCGTTGACATGTATCGAGCTTACTTTGGCCGTGAGGCCGTGCTTTTCCATGCGCACAACGATTTCATCAATCGCCGGCTGCGGCAACGGCGCTACGTCCTCGCAAAAATCAATCGCCAGATCGGTTTCGCGGTAATGCTGATCGGCGGCGATTGCAGCACCGGGCACGGCCCGTATGATTTCTTGCGCGATTTGGGCGAGGCGCGCGCGATGTTCCATGCGCGTCGCAGCATCGTCAACAAAATGCCGCCGCATTTTGCGCGCCGCGTTGTCGTAGCGAAAATAAAATGCGCCGTTCTCGCCGACCACGCCGTCCACCGGCCACATGCGCGCGATGTGATCGCACCAGCCCGCAGGCCGGCCGGTGACCGGAATCACCAGCAGTCCCGCTTGCTGCAAGTGCTGCATCGCGCCATACGCGTCAGCGGTGATTCTGCCCCCGGTGCTGAGCGTGTCGTCAATGTCGCATAGCACGCCGCGTATGGCGCGCCGCGCATTGAGTGAGAATTCTGCCAGTGGTTTCATGCTGGCGGCGTGTTATTCCACACCCTCGATCTCGACCATCGCCCACACGCGCTTGAAGGGGCCGCGACTACTGATGAGTTCCTGCCGCGCGGATTCCGCCATTTCGGGTGCTATCCATTGCGGCTGGCCGAGCGTGCATGACAGGTACGCGCGGTGCGCGTTTTCCTCCAGGAAAAACGCACCCGTAACCGATTCTTCAATGTCACCGCCGGTAACTACACCGCCATGCGCAGACAGCAGCGCGGCGCGATGGGGCCCCAGCGCCTTGGCGAGCGCCGCGCCGCGCGCTGTAGTGCTGACCAGTCGCGGGTCGGCGTAAATCGGCAAGCCGTCGGCGAACAGCGTGCCCATCAGGTGAATCGGGCGCAGCGTGTGCGCTGCGCTGGTGGTAAACGCGGTGGCATGCATGCCGTGGTAGTGAATGACGCTGTGTACGTCGGGCCGCGCGCGATAAATTTCGTGATGGATGGGTGCTTCACCCGGCGTGACGCCGGTGCCCGCGAGTTTTGTGCCGCTAGTGTCATACACCAGCATGTCGTCGGGCACAATAATTGGGCCCAGCGAGTGGCGCGTCAGCATGTAGTTGTTCGTGCCGGGAACGCGCACGCTTAAATGACCGAAGCCTTCGATGAAGCCGCGACGATACAAAAAGCGCCACGCTTTGAGACATTTTTCCATCAGAGCGGCTTCTGCGGAGGGCATGCTTATCCTTAGGCGTGTTGTGGAGGCGGGTTTGAGTCGGAAGGATGCGGATCGAAGTCAAATCGTTTCGGTAAATCCGCAGCGCGTACTGGTTCAAAACGCACATTGCTGTCGCGAAACTTCAGCCACAGCGGAATTGGCCGTTGATGCTCGATCAATTCCAGCAGTTCATCGAATGCGCTTTCTTCGATAACGTTGCCGTTAGCGTCGATCATCGCGGCGAGCAGCATCGGGTCAAGGTCTTGATCATGCACGAGGCCAATGCCACGATCGGTGTGTAAGAGAATCGCACCTTGCTCGTCGATCCACGCGCCGTGCAGGGTATTAACGCTATCGCCGCGGTGCGTGGCCAGCGCCAGCGGCGCATTCAAAACATTGGTCACGCGATAAACAAACGGCGTGTAATCCAGATCGACAAACACGCGCTGCGGACCATTCTGAAAATACCAGCGGCCGGCATCGTCGTGCAGGTAATTGCGGCTGATAAAAGCGTTTAACGCCTCGTTACTGATGGTTTCACGCTTGATCAGCCAATGGCCACGGCGATCCAGCGCGAGCCAGCCGTAGACTGCCGGCACGTTCGGCCACTTGGCCATGGCGCGCAGGACGGTTTCATCCATGATTGCTGCGGTGAAGATAGTAAGAGAAAAACATCACCGCAGAGGCGCAAAGGCGCAGAGGAAACGCAAAGGAGGGCAAAACCCAATATTGTTCGCTTGGCAGTTGTAGTTGTAGGTTGGGGTGACGAAGGAACCCCAACACCAAGTGATATCGACCACGGAACACACGGAATACACAGAAAGAACAGCACGCGGATTTTTCCGTGTGTTCCGTGTATTCCGTGGTTAGGCGGTTTGTTGGGGTTCGCAAGCTCACCCCAACCTACAAGTGTTGATTTTCACATCGGGTTTTCGTTGCGTAACCTTTGCGTCTTTGCGGTTGCTTTAGAACTTAAAACCTCAACGCATGAACGCCGTGATCCATTGCTTGTATTCGTCATTATGCGTGAGTTTGTCCATATCATCGCTGGAGGCGATTTTTGACTTGAGTTCAATGGGCGAGCCGCCATTGTAAAGATGTGTGTAAATCTCGCGCAGTACCTTTACCGCAGCCGCCAGCGGCTGATGACCTTGCAGCAGCACGCGTGCTCCCACGGCTTCGAATTCCTCGCGCTT
>JANMXV010000635.1:0-4544 GCA_031381325.1 Betaproteobacteria bacterium
GAGCGCGAGCTGGCTTGACCCGGTAATGGGGATCGTCGGGGCGGGATTGGTCGCTGTGTGGGCTTATGGGCTGATGCGCGACTCCGGGCGCGTACTGCTCGATGCCGAAATGAACGCACCTGTCGTGACAGAAATCCGGGACGTGATCGACGCAAGCCCAATCAAGGCCGAAATCAACGATCTGCATGTTTGGCGGGTTGGGAAAGGCAAATACGCCTGCATTCTCAGTCTACTCACGACTGACGAAGCATCTCCAGAATACTTCCGGCGCCTGTTGCGCATTCACGAAGAGGTGGTGCATGTCACTGTCGAAGTAAACCGGCTTGTCCGGAATTAATCACAAGTGGGAAAGTGGGCATGTCTTTCATTATCACATTCTTCATCTACGCGCTTCTTGATAGACTCGCGCCAACCGGCTCACTGCGGCGCCGGCCGCAACGTCAACTGATCCCCCCGCTGCACCAGCTCAAGCCGCTTCAAAAAATTCATGCCCAGCAACACGGATTCATCGGACATCTTTTCAGACACCACGGCGCCCAGGTCATGAATTTCGATTGCGCCCAGGCGCACGCGCGCAAGGCGAGTGGGATAGCCGGTGGCGGGTCCGGCCGCAGTTTGCAGAGTCATCGCCGGTCCCAGTGACAGTCCAAGATCATTCGCCACCCGCTGCGACATCGCGATTTGAGTAGCGCCCGTGTCCAGCAGAAATTTCACGCGCTGTCCGTTGATCTCACCCTCGGCGTAGTAATGGCCATCGCGAGCGCGTTGCAACACCAGTTCGGCGCCTGCAACCGCTACAACATTGCGGTTGGGATTCGCTTCACGTGCCAGCCAATCCGCGGCAAACCATATCAGCGCGCCGAGCAGTAATAGCCAGCCCATAGCGATCATATGCGTAGCGCCGCCCAGGTAACGCGTGCTGCGGGGGCGCGGGGGCAACAAATTTTGATTCATTTTCTCTATTCAGCGTGAGTGACAAATCAACTTCTTTCCCTCACCCCTAACCGGCTTCGCCCCCCTCGCTTCGCTCTCCCCGGAGGGAGAGGGGAACAAACCCTCGCCCTCCGGGACAAGGGAACACTTGAAGCGAAGCAGAGGGTGGCGCGCAGCGCCGGGTGAGGGAGGTTTTTGACTTGTCGTTCACGCTGAATAGAGACACTAAATCTTCAGAATATGCTCGCGGTAGTAGCGCAGTTCGTCGATGGATTCGTATATATCAGCCAGCGCTTCGTGTTTGCCGTGCTTGATCAGCCCGGCCATGATTTCGGGCTTCCAGCGCCGCGCGAGTTCCTTCAGGGTGCTCACATCCAGATTGCGGTATAGCAGGTAGTCTTCGAAGGCGGGCATGTACTTCACCAGAAAACGCCTGTCCTGATGCACCGAATTGCCGCACAGCGGAGAAATCTGCTTGGGCACGTACTGCGCGACAAACGCCAGCATCTGTGCTTCCACCTCGGCCTCAGACAACACCGACGCTTTCACGCGCTCAGTCAGCCCGCTCTTGCGGTGCGTGCCTTTGTTCCAGTCGTCCATGCGATCCAGCACGGCATCCGCTTGATGCACCACCAGCACCGGCCCCTCGGCGATGATCTCCAATTGCGAGCTGGTGATCACGATGGCGGCCTCGATTATCCGGTCGGTTTCCGGATTAAGGCCGCTCATTTCCAAGTCGATCCATATGAGGTTGTTGGGGTCTTGTGCCATAATCGTCGGATGAGTCGATCAATGAGTCAGTCAGTGAATTTTTCGCCCGTCTATTTTGTCATAGTTTTGTGATGGTTGTCCCATGAACACATTCGGTATGATATTTCTGGCGGCAGTCGCGTGCAGCGCCGCCATCCGCTTTTGGCTCGGCGCACGGCATCTGACGCACGTAAGGGCTAACCGTACCGCCATTCCCGCCGAATTCACCGGGCAAATCAGCCTGGAATCGCATCAGCGCGCCGCAGACTATACCTGCGCCAAGACCCGGCTGGCGCTGGTATCCAGCGCGCTGGAAATCGTGGTATTGCTGGTACTAACCTTTGGCGGCGGCCTGCAATGGCTGCAAGACGTTGCCGCGTCGATATTTCCGGCGGGCCTGCCGCGCGGCCTGGCGCTGATTGTGCTGGTGGGGCTGGTGATGACCCTGGTGGAATTGCCCTTCAGCCTGTACAGCACGTTTCGCGTGGAAGCGCGCTTCGGCTTTAACAAAATGACGCCCGCGCTGTTCTGGAAAGATTTTTTCAAGGGCCTTGCTCTAGCCGCTGCGCTTGGCCTGCCGCTGGTCGCCGTGGTGCTGTGGTTGATGGAAAAATCCGGCGCTTACTGGTGGTTGTATGCATGGCTGGTATGGATGGGATTCAATGTGCTGCTGCTGGCGATTTTCCCCGTCTGGGTCGCGCCGCTGTTCAACAATTTCAAGCCCATGGATAACGCAGCGCTCAAACAACGCATCGAGCAGTTGCTGGCGCGCTGCGGCTTCAAGGTCAAAGGCCTGGTGGTGATGGACGGCTCGCTGCGCAGCAGCCACGGCAACGCCTATTTCACCGGTTTTGGGCGATCCAAGCGCATCGTGTTTTTCGATACGCTGATCGAGCGCTTGAGTGCGCCCGAAGTCGAGGCCGTGCTGGCGCATGAACTCGGCCACTTCAAGCGGCGCCACGTCGTAAAGCGCATTGCCTGGACCTTCGCCGCCAGTTTCTTTTTCTTGTGGCTGCTCGGCTACCTGCTCGGTCAGCCGTGGTTTTATCAGGGACTGAACGTCGCCACGCCTTCGCCTGCGATGGCGCTGATTTTGTTTGTCATGGTAATTCCGAATTTCACCTTCCTGTTGCAACCGCTGTCGGCGATGTATTCGCGTAAGCACGAATTTGAGGCGGATCAGTATGCCGCGCAAAATGCGTCGGCCAGCGATTTGGTTTCGGCCCTGGTTAAACTCTACAAAGACAATGCTTCGACCTTGACGCCCGACCCGCTGCATTCCCTGTTCTACGATTCACATCCGCCGGCACTGACGCGTATCGGACGCTTGCAGACGCAACCGTGATTGTTTTGTAACTATTTGTTTTTAAACAATTATTCACATGGATATACAGGATGCACAGGATAAAAAACGAATCCTGTGTATCCTGTATATCCATGTCAAATGAGCTTTTCAGGGTGAATTCATGACTACCACCGATCTGGCCAAAAGCAAATGCAAACCCTGCGAAGGCGGCGTATCGCCGCTCACGGCTGACGAAATCGCCAAACTTCTAAAGCAATTGCCGGGCTGGGAGTACGCCAATGGCGTGATTGCCAAGACCTATGAATTCAAGAACTACTACCAGATCCTCGCGTTTGTTAATGCTAGCGCATGGATCTCGCACCGCGAAGATCATCATCCCGATATCACCGTGGGTTACAACCAGTGCCGCGTGGCCTACGTCACGCACGCCATCAACGGGCTATCGGAAAATGATTTCATCTGCGCTGCGAAACTGGATGCATTGTTTGATTTGTGAGCGCCCGCGGTGACTGAAGTAAAGTCACGCGTACTAGCGACGCCGGCGCAAATTGCCGGTCAGGTGATTGCAAGTTTTGGCCGCAGCTACCGTATCGAATTGGCGGACGGCATACAGGTGGAATGCTCCACACGCGGCAAGCGCAGCGACATCGCCTGTGGCGACCGCGTCAACATCCGGCATACCGGAGACAACAGCGGCGTCATCGAATCCCTCCTGCCGCGCACGACACTGCTGTACCGTTCCGATGCGCACAAGCAGAAACTCATCGCTGCCAACGTGACGCAAGTGGTAATCGTGATCGCGGCGGTGCCGAGCTTTTATGATGATCTGGTCAATCGTTGCCTCGCGGCCTGCGAACACGGCGGCATCGCGCCGTTGATTGTGCTGAATAAAGCCGATTTGCCGCAAAGCGCCGCAGCCTGGGATGCCCTCGCAACGCATCGCGCACTGGGCTACCGAGTGCTGCGCCTCGCCGCAAAGCAGGATGTCGCCCCGCTGATGCCGCTACTGGAAAACCAAACCAGCGTGTTCGTCGGCCAGTCCGGCATGGGTAAATCCACCATCGTCAACGGCCTGATACCGGGCGCCGCATTGCGTGTGGCGGAAACGTCCATCGCGCTGGATTCAGGCAAGCACACCACCACCGGCGCGCGCTTGCTGCATATTAACGCCGGCAGCCATCTCATTGATTCACCGGGCTTGCAGGCGTTCGGCCTGCATCACGTGAGCCTTGAAGATACCGCGCAAGCCTTCATTGAATTTCGCCCGTGGCTGGGGCAGTGCCGCTTCCGCGACTGCACACATCGCGTGGAGCCGGGCTGCGCGATAGACCACGCCCGTAGCGAAGGGCATATCAGCGCATCGCGTCTAGCTTCGTATCGCACATTGGCCGAGGAGTGGTTGCGCGCGAAGTCGCGGCGGTATTGACGGCTGTGAAGGAGTGAAGGGGTGAAGATGTGAAGGGGTGAAGGGGTGAAGGGGTGAAGGGGTGAAGGGGTGAAGGGGTGAAGGGGTGAAGGGGTGAAGGGGTGAAGGGGTGAAGGGGTGAAGGGGTGA
>JANMXV010000684.1:0-2511 GCA_031381325.1 Betaproteobacteria bacterium
GGAATTGATCCGCCAGCACCGCGTTCGATGGAATCTCGCACATCATGATGATGCGCAAGCCGTTGTCGCCGCGCTTCAGGCCGTTGGCCGCGAGCAGATCAAGCACCTGCTTTGCTTCCGTTACGGTGCGCACGAAGGGCACCATGATCTCCACATTGGTGAGGCCCATCTCGTCGCGCACTTTTTTCATGGCGCGGCATTCGAGCTCAAATGACTTTCTGAAACTATCGGAAATGTAGCGCGACGCGCCGCGGAACCCCAGCATGGGATTTTCCTCGTGCGGTTCGTATTTGCTGCCGCCGGTGAGGCTCGAATATTCGTTGGATTTGAAATCCGACAGCCGCACGATCACCGGCTTGGGCCAGAACGCCGCGCCCAATGTCGCCACCCCCTCTACCAGTTTCTCGACGTAAAACGTCACCGGATCAGCATAGCCGGCGCTGTGTTCTTCCACGGCGGTTTTCAAATCAGCCGGTAGATCCGGATAAGCCAGCACCGCTTTTGGATGCACGCCGATCATGCGCGCGATAATGAATTCCAGCCGCGCCAGCCCCACGCCTTCGTTGGGCAGGCGCCGAAACTCGAACGCGAGTTCGGGATTGCCCACGTTCATGGTAATTTTTACCGGCGACTTCGGCATCGCGCTAAGCGTAAGATCGATAATCTCCGTCTCGAGTATTCCACGATACACAAATCCAGTGTCGCCTTCGGCGCACGACACGGTGACGTCTTTGCCATCTTTCAACACGTGCGTCGCATCGCCGCAGCCCACCACAGCCGGCACGCCGAGTTCTCGCGCGATGATCGCCGCGTGGCAGGTGCGTCCACCGCGATTGGTGACGATGGCCGATGCACGTTTCATCACCGGCTCCCAATCCGGGTCGGTCATGTCGGTGACCAGCACGTCGCCTGCACGCACGCGATCCATTTCTGCCGCACTGCTCACCAGCCGCACCGGGCCGCTGCCCACGCGCTGTCCGATCGCGCGTCCGGTGGCCAGCACTTCGGAACGCTGCTTCAAACGATAACGCCGCAGCGTATCGACTTTTTCACTGGCCTTCACCGTTTCCGGGCGCGCTTGCAGGATGTAGAGCTGGCCGTCCATGCCGTCGCGGCCCCACTCGATATCCATCGGTCGCCGGTAGTGATCTTCAATAATCACCGCGTAACGCGCGAGTGCTTCGACCTCGGCATCGGTGATCGAGAACTTGCGCCGATCCGCTTCCGCCACCGGCTCGGTCTTTACCGAGCGGCCGGCTTGATGCGAAGCGTCATACACCATGCGCACGCCTTTGGAACCCAAGCCGCGCCGCAGTATCGCTGGACGATTATTTTTAAGTGATTGTTTATAAACATAAAATTCGTCAGGGTTCACTTGCCCCTGCACCACGGTTTCGCCCAAGCCGTAGGCCGAGGTGATGAATACCACCTGATCAAATCCCGATTCGGTGTCGATGGTAAACATCACGCCACTCGCACCGAGGTCGCTGCGCACCATGCGTTGGACAGCCGCCGACAACGCCACATCGGCGTGGATGAAGTTTTTGTGTACCCGATACGAAATCGCGCGATCGTTGTAGAGCGAGGCAAACACCTGCTTGATCGCTTCCAGCAAATTGTCGAGGCCGTGAACGTTGAGATACGTCTCTTGCTGGCCGGCGAACGAGGCCTCCGGCAAATCCTCGGCGGTGGCGGAAGAACGTACCGCGAAAGTCACGTCGGGCCCAGCGTCCTTGGCCAGCGCCTCATACGCAGCCATAACCGCAAGCTGCAACGCACTGGAGAAAGGCTGCGCCACGATCCAGCCGCGTATCTCCTTGCCTGCTAGCGCCAATGCCGTAACGTCATCCACATTCAAGGTCTCAAGCCGTGCCGCGATGCGTTGGTCCAGGCCGCCATGCGCCAGAAAATCGCGGTAGGCGCCGGAAGTCGTGGCAAACCCGCCGGGAACACGCACCCCCGCGCCCGCAAGATGCCCTATCATTTCACCCAATGAAGCATTCTTGCCGCCGACGATGCCCACATCGCTCATGCGCAGCGTGGAAAGATCAAGTACGTAAGCGGATGCGGTCATAGGCGGGTTCCTGTTGTGTGAATGGTAGGTGCCAACGAAAGGCGGTATATTACAGACAATTGTCGCGCCGCAGCATCCCCGCCAAAATCTGCCAAATAATGACAGCCAAACACCGTAGCGCTTTTTTTGTTTCCGACCGCACGGCCATTACCGCTGAAATGCTCGGCCATAGTCTGCTGACGCAATTCGACGACTTGAGTTTGCACGAGACTACGCTGCCCTTCATCGACAGTCTTGATAAAGCGCAGGAGGCAGTGCAAAAAATCAACGCCGCCGCAGTCGCAGACGGCCTGCGCCCGATTATCATCAGCACGCTCGCGAATACTGAAATCGCCGCCGTGGTGGGCAAGGCTAACGCCTTGTTTCTGGATTGCTTTCAAATATTTATTGCGCCCCTCGAAAATGAACTTGGCGCACGCGCGTCGCACGCAATCGGA
>JANMXV010000704.1:0-1483 GCA_031381325.1 Betaproteobacteria bacterium
TCGGCATCACCGAAGCCGCGCTGATGATGCAAACCGTTGCGGAATCCGGCGCAGGATTCTCCGGCGCGTCTGCACTCCATATGAACATCTTCGGCCTGCATGCTATCGTGGTGTACGGCAGCGCTGAACAAAAGAGGCGATTTCTGCCGCCGATGATCGAAGGCAAAGACAAAGCCTGTTTCGGCGTCACCGAGCCCAACACGGGTCTCAACACCGCGATGCTGAAAACCAAGGCCACGCGCGACGGCGATCACTACGTCGTGTCGGGCCAGAAAATCTGGACTACCACCGCGCAAGTCACCAACAAAATTCTGCTGCTCGCGCGCACTACGCCGATTGCAGCCGAACAAAACGATCGGCGCCCCATCGACGGCCTCACCCTGTTTTACACCGACATGGACCGCAAACATGTCGAAGTGCGCGAGATCGAAAAAATGGGCCGCAAAGCCGTCGATTCCAATCAGGTATTCATCGATGGTCTGCGCGTACCTGTCGAAGACCGCATCGGCGAAGAAGGCAAAGGTTTTCGCTACCTCCTGCACAGCCTCAACCCGGAACGCATACTCGTTGCGGCAGAAGCTGTAGGCCTGGGCAAAGTCGCGTTAAAGCGCGCTGCCGCCTATGCCCGGGAGCGCATCGTGTTCGACCGCCCGATCGGCCAGAATCAGGCCATTCAGCATCCGCTAGCCGAACGCTGGATGGAACTCGAAGCTGCTGAACTTATGACGTACAAGGCAGCATGGCTTTACGATCAGGATCAACCCTGTGGCGCCGAAGCCAACGCGGCCAAGTATCTGGCGGGTGAAGCGGGTTTTCGGTCTTGTGAAACGGCGATGCTGACGCACGGCGGCATGGGTTACGCCAAGGAGTTTCACATCGAACGCTATTTCCGCGAAGCGATGATCCCGCGCTTGGCGCCGGTTAGCTCGCAGATGATTTTATGTTTTATTGCGGAGAAGGTGTTGGGGTTGCCTAAGTCTTACTGAACTTCAAAATCATTTTTTGCCACAGATTTACACAGATGAACACAGATTATTTTGTAGGTTGGCGGTGAGCTTGCGAACCCCAACGATTGTGGTGCGGCACCAGAAATGTTGGGCTTCCTTCGTCAGCCCAACCTACGAGCGAATTGGTTCCGTCAGCCGAATTTCCACGGTACCCGATTTGCGTCCATTATCTCGCGGTAGAGACACTGCCAAGTGCCTTTGTCGGTCCGATTTGCATATTTCTTCATTCGCTCCAACTCCTTCGGATAAACCGTTGTCGTAAGGATTCCGTCTGACCGTTTCGCCCTACGATGAAGATCCTCACAAAGGGTCTGATTTCCCCCTGAGCCAGTTGTAGCATCCAAAAGTTCTCGATGCCTCAATCGATGAAAGCAGCAAATTAAACAATCCAGTCATAAGAAATACGATAGTCAAGAATGGGCCAAAGAATCCGGTTAGTAGCGTAGAAATCCCGATTGGGTTTCCCGCTGACTTTG
>JANMXV010000737.1:0-2095 GCA_031381325.1 Betaproteobacteria bacterium
ATGTACGCGAAAAACTCACAGCGATCGGTGTCGATGTCGCGCCGTCCTCGCCGCAAGCGTTCACCGATTACATGCTTGCTGAAATCGCGAAGTGGAGCACAATCATCAAGGAAGCGGGCATCAGCGATCAGTAGTGCGTGAAGGGTGAGGCGTGAAGCGGGAAGGGTGAACAGTAAGCTGCCATGATCTGCGTATGCAGGAATAAAAATGTGTAAAAACGAATACTTACGATATATTTTTTGTTGGGTGATCGGTGGGGGTGCAGTGTCAGGCGCATGCGCACAAAATTTTCCCACCAAACCCGTGCGCTTTGTCATCGGCCCCGCGCCGGAGTTGTTGCCACGCCTGGTCAGCCAAAAACTTTCCGAACTGTGGGGACAGCAAGTGGTCATCGATCAGCGGCCAGGCGCGGGTGGCATTGTCGCCGGCGATCTCGTTTCCAAAGCCACGCCCGATGGCTATACGTGGCTGATGTCCACGGGTTCGTTCTACGTGATCGACGCTTTGTATCCCAAACTCTCGTACAACATGATGCGCGATTTCGCGCCAGTGACCTTGATGGCGACTATACCGTTCATCGCGGTGGTGCATCCTGCGGTGCCGGTCAAGTCGCTGGCGGAACTGGTGCAACTGGCCAAAGCGCAGCCGGGCAAGCTCAATTTCGCGTCGGCGGGTACCGGCACCACCACGCAACTGGCAGCCGAACTGTTCAAGCTGTCCGCCAAAATCAATATCGTGCATGTGCCGTCCAAGGGCGTCGCACCGGCAGTGACCGATGTGCTCGCGGGTCAGGTGCAGATGATGTTTTCAATCGCGCAAGGCGTGGTGCCGCATGTGCAAAGCGGCAAGCTGCGCGCACTCGCCATCACCAGCCGCAAGCGCTCCCCGGCCGTGCCGGAAGTACCGACGATTACCGAGGCCGGGTTTCCGGAAATCGATATCGTCGGCTGGAATGGCGTAAGTGTCCCCATCGCCACGTCGCGTGCGCTGATTGTCAAACTTAACACCGATATTCGAAAAATCCTCAGTCAAAAAGACATGCAGGAGCGTATGGTTGCGGCCGGGTTTGATCTGACAGATACCACGCTTGCGCAGTTTGATGCCTTCATCAAGAAGGATGTCGCACTTTACCACCGCATCATCAAGGAATCGAAGTTGAAGCTGGATTGACCGTGAATGAAGCAGATAAAGTTACGCCGATTACGTTGGGCGAAAGCGACGCGCGCACGCTCGGCGAACACGCCCTGCAACACCTCGGCTTTACTGCCGGCGAAGCCGGCATCATTACCGCCAACCTGATCGACGCCGAACTGTGCGCTTATCCGGCCCTGGGTCTGGCGCGCATCCTCACCATTGCCGAACATGTGAACTTCAAAAATCCGCGCACGCCACTACGCGTCGAACATGAAACGCCGGTGTCGGCGCGCATGGATGGCGGTAACTATCCGGGCTTTTACGCGGTGTATCGCGCAACGCAACTGGCTATTGAAAAAGCGCAAGTGAATCGCTTCGCCGTGGTCGGCATGCACAACAGTTGGTTGAGCGGCCGTAGCGCGTACTACGCGGAAATGATCGCGCGCGCGGGCTTTGCCTGCGTGCATTTCGCGTGCAGCGGTGATGCCGTCGCGCCTCCCGGCGGCAGGGCGGCTGTGCTCGGCACCAACCCGATTGCATTCGGCCTGCCCGGCGAGCCGCATCCCTTGATTCTCGATATGGCCACGGCTGCCACCAATAATGGCGACGTGGTTCTCGCCAAACGCCTGAATCAATTGTTGCCTGAAGGTGTAGCCATCGACGCCACAGGCCACCCGACGCGCGATCCGGTCGCGGCGCTGGCGGGCAGCATACTCACATTCGGCGGCCACAAGGGATTCGGACTGTCGCTGATGACGCAGGCGATGGGCCTGCTTGCGGGTACGCCACTCACCAGCGGCAAGGCGGCGGATTTCGGATTCTTGTTTATCGTGTTCGACCCCGAACTGCTGATGCAGCTGCCGCAATTCAAGCACTACCTGTCCACGCTGCTAACGCAAATCAAGGCGACGCCGTTGCAGCCGGGCGTTGATGAGATTCGTATTCCATCGGAGCGTGCGTT
>JANMXV010000787.1:0-1629 GCA_031381325.1 Betaproteobacteria bacterium
ATCGGCTCGTCCTTGTCAGCTTGCCGCCGGAAGCGGTTGGGGCCGTAGCCGCTGTGCGGATCGGCCGCTCCGAAAATAAGCGTCGGACGTAGAACGGCGATCGGCGCCTGGGTCGCGTTCTTGAACATCAGCTCGCGCGCGACATGCATCATGCCGTGCAGCGTGGAGGGCGCGCAGTATGAATCTTCGGTTACCGGGTTTGCATCATCCGCATACACCGCGTCTGAACTGATGTACAACAAATGGGAAATCGGCTTTTCCGCCAAAGCCCCACATACTGCTTCGGCCATCTTCAGGTTCTGCATCAGCATCGGTACGGTCTTCACCGGGGCGATCGCTGAGACCATTACCACACTGTCGCTGGGCCGCAGTATCTGTGCCAGTTTCCGGGCAGCACCATCGGCCAGCAAGTCAAGCTCCGTGCGTGTCAGTGGCAAAGTGGCGACACCGCCCGCTGCAAGTTTTTTCCGGATCGCGCCTCCGACAAAACCACCGGCGCCGATAATTACAACGCGCTCAGGTTTGATCGGACTCGTGTTTATGTTCGTAAGCATTTGTTTTTATTAACTATTTTATGTTCGCCGAGATACCTAGCGTCAGGTAGTCAAATCCCGCCCCGCCCAGCGCGTTGCCATCGAGCGTGCGATACGGATCAATCACAATCCGCCCTTTCATCACGTGAGCCAAGTCCGCCGGCTTCAAGTCGCGAAATACCGGCCAAGGCGTCATCACGACCAAGACGTCAGCTTGTGCCGCCGCATCAAGCGCCGAATTGCAGCCGGTGATCCGGGGGTGATGGACTACCTGCGCTGACACCACCGGATCATGCACCTGTAATCTCCAAGGCTTCAAGTGCTGAATCAATGATAGCGACGGCGAGTTCTTCGTGGAGTGCGTGTTCTCCTTATAGGCAAGACCGAGAATCGCAATGATTGCGTCGGGAGTGCGGGCAAACACATCCCGGTGCAAGGTGCGCAGCACCCAGTCCTTGCGGTGGCGGCTATTGTCGACAAAAGACTGGATCAACCCGGCCTCGCTGCCGGTCTCTCCGGCCAGGTGCAGCACGGTCGCAAGATCCCGCTCCAGATTGCCGCCGGCAAGCCCCAAGCCCGGAGCAAGATAAGCGTGTTGGCCAATGCGCCGGTCGAGCTTGAGCGCGGGCACAATTTCGTGCCAGTTGGCGCCGATGCGCTCGCTCAACTCGGCAAGCGTATTGGCAACGGTTACTGAAGAAACGAGGCAGCAGTTGATGGCGATTTTCGCCAGTTCGGCACTCTCGTAACGCATCGGCAGCAGGGGACAACCGAAGGATTCGAGAAATTGCCGGTACGCATCAGGCAGCGGCAAGGCCGGGTCGGCGCAACCGATGATAAAGCGCTCCGGATGCATCGCGCGTTCAACGGCCTGCGCGAACACCAATGTCTCCACCTGATAGAACAGCCGCCCATACGGCAAATCCAGGCCGCGCGTGAACCCCGGCGGGACCTGACACAGCACTACCATCACAGCATGCGGTGAGAGCGCGGAAGCGACTTGCGCGATCAACGCGCGGATATCCGACAGGTCGCTCTGGCCCGTATCGTCCGTGGGCACGTCGGGCGCGATGTAAACTACGGAGCAACGCGCAAG
>JANMXV010000281.1:0-4419 GCA_031381325.1 Betaproteobacteria bacterium
AATGCGCTTCGCTTATTGACGCCCTACGATCTCTTAATATCTACGCACCAAAGCCTGTGTCTTAGAAAACCACTTCACATCGGGTACCGTGAGATTCTGCTCCTGTGGATAGTTGGGACGATGAAAGAGCCGTCCGCTGACATCAAAAGTCCGGCCCTCACATGCTTCATAGAAATGCGGTGCGCGCGACACTATAGACGCTTCTGGCACGCTGGGGACAACTCGAGAACCGGATTCAATGAATACCACGCTGCAACTGCGAATTGGCGCCCACGGGAAGAATACAAAAAAGTCCGGGTTCTCCGAGCGCCAAGTGTTTGCAGCAGAGGGTGGTTGGCGGCTTAACTTCGAGTCTGGATCAGCTAAAAGTAACCGATAGCGGTCAACATTAGATTTGTCAGATTCCGTCCGCCGATAGACCCAGAAGTAATCGAACTTCTTGAGTTCGCCTTGGGACATCGTGGAAAAATCATAGGTACCTAATTTATCGTTCTCAGCACGTGGCGTTACGCCAAAACTGGCGAAAAACGGAATCGCGCCCAGCGCTATAGCAACGACAAGCGAAACGCCAACGAGCCACCGCAGTATCCTTCGCCGAGCTACCGTATCCACGAGTGGAACACGCTTTCAAAAACTCTTCGCACGAATTAATGCCCACTCCCAAACCACCCCTTCATCTCCTCATCAAACTCCCCATCAATCAACACATACAGCATCTTCGCCACCTTGCCCGAGCGATTGCTCCAAGCATGGTTGGTGCCCAACTGGATCAACACATCACCGGCTTTTATAGTAACTTCGCCTTCGTCGAGCAGCATGGTGATTTCGCCTTCGATGCAGATGGCGTAGTCGATGGTTTCCGTGCGATGCATCATCGGATGGCGCCCCCCGCGGCCGAATGATGATGCGCCTTCGTTGCCCATCGCCTTGAAAACTTCACGCGCTTTTTCCGGCGTCATGTTGCGGATTTCTTCCGACTCCGGGGCAATTTCGGCGATGCGGATGATAGTGCCGCCTTTGGGGGGATGGATCTGCCGCGGCCCCAGTGTCGGGTCTTCATGCACCCGGTGCAGCGGGTAGGGCAAGGGACCGGTCTTCCAGATATCGTTCGACACATGCCCCGGCCGCAGCGGATTGGTGCGCATCGCGGGCGCGGGACCATCTTCAATTAATATCGATTTTCCATCCTTGTTGTGACCGACCACTACGCGTCTTACTGGCATGTTGTTCTCCTCAGAATAAAAGCGAAAATTCGATTAACCACAGATGAACACAGATACACACAGATAAAGTCAACCTTAATTTTTCCTTAAAGGGTTTGGAAGTTATCCGTGTTCATCTGTGTTCATCTGTGGTTAAAAAGGTTTTGACTACTCCGGCTGTATCCCTGCAATCTTTACGATCTCACCGAGCTTCCTGATGGCGTCCACCAGCAACGCACGAAATTCCGCCGAACTGCTGCCCACCGGCCGCAATTCGACCTTCGCCAACTGATCGCGCACGGCCTGCACGCCCACCGTTTTCTGAATTTCCTTTCCCAGCCTCGCGATAATAGCGGGGGGTGTTTTTGCCGGCGCCAGCATGCCGTGCCAGCTCGCCTCCATCTGCGTGCCCTGCAGGCCCGCTTCGGTCATGGTCGGCACATCGGGCAGATACGACGCGCGTGAGGTGTAGTTGTAGGCCAGCGCGCGCAACCGGCCGGATCGGATGTGCTGCAACGCCATCGGCGGTGTCGCCATCATCGCCTGGATTTCTCCCGCCAGCAGCGCCCCCACCGCCGGGCCGGCGCCCTTGTACGGCACATGCACCATGTTCATTCCGGCGCGCGCGTTGACCAGCGCACCCGCCAGATGAATGGTGTTGCCGATGCCGGGCGAACCGTAGGCCAGTTTTGTACCAGGTTTTTTGGAGTACTCGATGAGTTCTTTCACCGAATGTATCGGCAGCGTGCTGTTGATCACCAGCGTATGCGCGTCGGAGCCGGCCAGTTGCGACACCGGAACAAAATCCTTCAGCGCATCGAATGGCAGTTTTTTGTAGATGCCCGGATTCACCGCGAACGAGCCGGACGTGACCAGCAGCGTGTGACCATCGGGTGTGGATTTCGCAACGATGTCCGCACCGATAATGCCATTGGCGCCGGGGCGGTTGTCCACCACGAACTGCTGGCTCATTTGCGCGCCGAGCTGATGCGCAAAAATGCGCGCGGTGGTGTCCGGACCGCCCGCACCAAAGCCTACGATCACGCGCACGGGACGGGTTGGGTAGTCCTGGGCTTGGACAACACCTGTTGCAACGACAAGCATTGCGGCCATGAGCATGGATTTGTTTTGCACGATTTCCTCTGCGGCAAAGTATAGCGCCTATGCAGCCGCTTCTGTTTCCGCTATGAACTGCAGCCGCGCAAGATGCGCATACAGCGGACTTTCACGCAGCAGCGACTGGTGTGTGCCCACGGCATGGATGCACCCGCCATCCATCACGATAATGCGGTCGGCGTTGCGCACGGTGGCAAGCCGGTGCGCAATCACCAGCGTGGTGCGCCCGTGCTCAAGACGCTCCAGCGCACTCGCCACCTGGCGTTCGCTTTCGGCATCCAGCGAACTGGTCGCCTCATCGAGCAACAATATCGGCCGGTCGGCGAGCAAGGCGCGCGCGATCGAAATGCGCTGGCGCTGGCCGCCCGAGAGTTTGACGCCGCGCTCACCGAGGTCCGTGTCAAAGCGCTGCGGCAGGCGCTCAATGAACTCCAGCGCATGCGCGGCGGCGCATGCTTCATGCACGTCGGCGTCCGTCGCTTCGGGCCGGCCAAAGCGCACATTGTCGGTGACGCTGCCGGAGAAAATCACGGGATCCTGCGGCACGATGGCGATTGCGCGGCGCAGCGCAAGGGGGTCGCAGTGCCGGATGTCGGCGCCGTCAATCAGAATGCGCCCCGATTTTGCGTGCGTTCTTTCGTTAGCTATTGCGTTATCCACCGGATCATAAAAACGCAGGATCAACGCAAAAATCGTCGATTTGCCCGCGCCGGACGGCCCCACCAGGGCGACTCGCTCGCCGGGATCTACCGTAAATGATACCGAGTTCAGCACTGGAGTTTCCGGTCTGCCGGGATAAGAAAAATGAACCTTATCGAAGCGGATGGCGCCCACCAGCCGTTCGGGTAACGGGATAATCGGCTTCTGCGCCGCAAGCGCCGGCTGCGTATCCAGCAACTCGAACAAGCGCTCGGTCGCCCCCGCCGCGCGTTGTATCTCACCCCATACTTCGGAAATCGCGCCCGCGCCGCCTGCCACCACCACGGCATAAAACACGAACGCAGAGAGTTGTCCGCCGCTGATGCGCCCTTCGAACACGTCGTGTCCGCCGATCCACATAATCACGCCCACCGCGCAAAATCCAATCAGCATCACCAGCGAAATCAGCCACGCCTTCACTCTTATGCGATGCACGCCGCTGGCGTACGCAGCCTCCGCCGCCTGATCGAAGCGCGCACGCGTGTGCGCCTCGTGCCCGTACGCCTGCACCGTGCGCACCTCGTGCAGCGACTCGTCGATGTGCGCCGATACGTCGGCGACTCTATCCTGATTGTCGCGCGACAGCCTGCGCACGCGCCGACCGACCACGAGTATCGGAATCAGCGTCGCCGGCACGCCCAGCACGATCAGTGCCGCGAGTTTCGCGCTGGTGGCGAACAGCAGCGCGAGCGCGCCTGCCATCATCAGCAGATTGCGCAGAAACATCGACATGCCAAAGCCGACCACCTGGCGTATCTGTTCCGTGTCGTTAGTGAGGTGCGATGAAATCTCACCCGTGCGCGCGGAATCAAAGTATTCAGGCGACAACGTCAGCACATGCGCGAATACCGCGCGCCGCAGATCGGCGATGATGCGCTCGCCTACGCTCATCATCAGATAGAAGCGCGCGAATGTGGCGCACGCGAGCACCACTGCCACCGCCACCACGGCAGCCAGTGCGAGGTTGAGCAGATGCGGATCGCGGGTACCGAATCCGGCGTCGATCACATAACGCAAGCCCTGGCCCAGTGCGAGCACGCAACTCGCGGCCACCAGCAGCGCAATCAAAGCGCCGATGATGCGCCAACGGTACGGCAGCAGAAAGCGGCCCAGGCGCGCGAGCTGCGCGATGTCGCCCTTGGGCAGGAGTGGACGATTACCGTTCACGATGCACAATCATGAACAGGCAACACAGAGGGAAATTCACGCCCCCCTCACCCTAACCCTAACCATGAACCTCCCCGCTCGGGCGGGGACTCGACGCTCCCTTCTCCCTCCGGGACAAGGGAACACTTGCAGCGGGGAAGAAGGGCTGGGGAGAGCGAAGCGAGGGGGCCGAAGGCGGGAAGAGACGCCGTGTTCACGGCCGCAATTCGCGACGCGCGCGCCGTGGCGTCTCTCC
>JANMXV010000291.1:0-2570 GCA_031381325.1 Betaproteobacteria bacterium
AACTGCTTGCGCGTCATGTTCACGCCCTGGGACGGCGTATGCACGATGTAGCTGTCGCTGCCGGCGACGTATTCAATCAGCGCCGCGCGCGGCTCCATCGGGCTGGGGCTGACGCGTGTGCAATCAACGGTGAGCTTGGTCACATGCGCGGCCTTGGATAGCGCTTCGGCCACTGCGGCCTCGTTGCCGGTCTCGGCCTCGAACGGCGTATTGCCGGGTACGTCATCGTGCAATTGCGGCGCCCCGGGCGCGAGTGCCGCTTCCGGGTCAACGATTGCGGGCAGATCTTCGTAGACAACTTCAATCAGCTCACAGGCATCCTGCGCAGCCAGATGCGATTCCGCGATCACCATCGCCACCGCGTCGCCGACAAAACGCACTTTGCCGATGGCCAGGCACGGACGCTCAGGCACTTTTGCCTTCATGCCGCCCTTGCCTGCTGACGTCATGAAGCTCAACGGGCGCATGTAGCCGGCCGCCTTTGCATCCGCGCCGGTGTAAACGCCTACCACGCCTTTGATCTGGCTGACCTTGTCGTAATTGATCGACACGATGCGTGCGTGTGCACGGTCCGAGCGCAAAAAGCAGGCGTGCAATTGATCGGGCGCATTCCAGTCGGACGAATATTTACCGTTGCCGGTAATCAGGCGTATGTCTTCGAAGCGCGACACCTGTGCGCCACCGACCTTGAAAAGCTGGGAATGATGATGTTGATCCATCCGTACCTCGTTTAATTTTTTAAGAAAATCGGATACATGACTTACGACGCCGTAATTGCGGCACTTGCAGAAATGGCCTGTGGAATTATTCGCCGAGGCTTCGAACCACGGTCCTTGTGTGTATTCTACCGTGAGATTTCCATGTACTCACGCACGACGATGGCGCACCGCACTTGAGCAGAATCCATTATGTGGTGAGAACGCGCGCAGTCGCTCCGCTTACTGGTATTGTCGCAGACTGCAACACGTTTCAGCCCGAAAAACACAATAAAAGCATGGCTTTGCCTTCCAGTATAGAGGAGCCGGCACGCGCTTCGGTGCTCGCGCCTTTTGCCGTACGCAGTTTCCGCTTCCAATGGCCCGCCGATCTGACGGCGTCGTGGGCATTCGAAATGGAAACGCTGATCCTCGGCTGGTATGTGCTAGTGGAGACGCGCTCGGTGCTGATGCTGACGCTGTTTGCCTCGCTCCAGCACATGGGGACTTTGCTCTCGCCCATGTTTGGCGTCATGGGCGACCGCATCGGACAGCGCAAGGTACTGGCCGCCATGCGCGCGGTATACGCCATGCTGGCCCTGACGCTGATGACCCTCGCCTACAGCGGCCTGCTCACTCCCACCTACGTATTGGTTATCGCGGGCGTAATGGGACTGGTGCGTCCGTCGGATATCGGCATGCGCACCGCGCTGGTAGGCGCCACCATGCCTGCGGACAAATTGATGGGCGCGATGAGCATACAGCGCACCACGCAGGATTCCGCCAAGGTTGCCGGCGCACTCACCGGCGCGGGACTGGTCGCGCTGCTGGGCATCGGCCCGGCGTATACCGTGGTGACGGGCTTTTATGCACTGAGCGTTATGCTCACGCTGAAAGGCGCAAATCCAAACGCTGCGCCGCGCCCGGTGATTGCAACAACAGAGCGTGCCTCACCGTGGGGCGACCTGCGCGCCGGTATGGCGTACGTATGGAACACGCCGCTGTTGCTCGCCTCCATGTGCTTCGCGTTTCTGCTCAATTGCACCGCGTTCCCGATGATGGGCGGCCTGATGCCGGTGATGGCCAAGGAGATTTACCACACCGATCAAACCGGCCTCAGCTACCTGGTCGCCGCGGGCGGATTTGGCGCGCTGATGAGTTCAGTGGTGATGAGCCGCATCGGGCACCGTGTGCGTCCGGCGCGCATGATGATTATTTTCAGCGCAGGCTGGTTGCTGTCGCTCATGCTATTTGCGAACACCACGCATCCTGCGATGGGCATTCCGTTTCTGCTGCTGGCCGGGTTGTCCCAGGGCCTCGGACAGATACCGATGGCGGCCATGTTATTGCGCAACTCCGAAGCGCAGTTTCGCGGGCGCATCATGGGCATCCGCATGCTGGCGATCTACGGCAACATACCGGGCCTGCTGCTCGCCGGTTGGTTGATACAACGCCTGGGGTACCCGATGACGGTAATGTTGTATGGCGCGCTCGCTTTGGTATTTATTGTGATTGTCGCGGCGCGCTGGCGCGCGCAACTGTGGCGGCGGGACGCCCCCGCCAATGCACGATGAAAGGAGAATTGCCCATGCAACGAAACGCCGTAACGTCCGCTGCCGCCACCGCGGGTGTCATGCTATCAACGGCGGCGTTGGTAGCATGGAGCCAAACCGCGCCCGGTCCCGCCTATCCCGTAAAACTCGTGCGCATCGTCAACCCGGTGGCGGCCGGCGGCAATCAGGATATCGTGGCGCGCGCCTACGCCGAACAGTTCAGCAAGAACTTCGGCCAGCAGTTCGTGGTGGAAAACCGGCCCGGTAACAGCGCGATAGTCGGCACGCGCTTTGTCAAGAGCGCGCCTGCCGACGGCTACAC
>JANMXV010000841.1:0-1543 GCA_031381325.1 Betaproteobacteria bacterium
GCCACTTTAGCCCCATCGCCCGAACTCAACTCCCTACTGCTTGAACACCACCGGCGCCAGTGTATTCTGGTCGATCATCACATCAATCAGCGCGGGCTTGCCGCTGGCCAGCGCGCGCTGGATCGCGCCTTCAAGGTCGCCGGGTTTGGTGACGCGCTCGCCGTACGCGCCGAATACTTTAGCCAGCGCGCCGAAGTCGGGGTTCTTGTAGTCCACCGCGAAGAAGCGGCCGCCGAAATGCTCGTTCTGAAAGGCGCGCTCGTTGCCGAGACCTTCGTCGTTGAAAATCACGTGAACCACGGGAATGTTTTCGCGTACGGCAGTTTCCAGTTCGCCGATGTTGCACATGATGCCCATGTCGCCGGAGGCTGAAATCACCGGCCGCTCCGGGCACGCGAGCTTGGCGCCGAGTGCAATCGGGAACGAGCCGCCCACCGACGCCCAGTCGTCGATGCACATGAAGGTGAATGGCTCATAGCTCTTGAAGTAGCTGCGCACATGCTTGCCGCCGTTGCCGGCGTCCACCACACAAACACCGTTCTTCGGCAGCACCTTGCGGATCACATGCGCAACCCACTGCGATTGAATCGGCATCGCGTCGGGTTTGAGCACGGCATTCAACTCGGCATCAAAATCGGCGCGCGCCCTGGCCACGTCCACCCAGGGCTTGCGCGCACCTGATTTGCCCGCGCGCTCGGCGAGGCCCGTGATGAAACTCGCCGTAGATCCCGCAACGCCCATTTCCACCGGGAATACGATGCCGATCTGGCCCGGCGCAGAGGTATGATGAATGATCTTCGCGTTCTCGCTGAACACGCCATATTTGTACATGGTCGAGAACACATCGAAATGCGAACCGATGGCGACGATAACGTCGGCCTTGGGCGCGTTGCGGTTTGCGCTGCTAAAGCCGTTGCGTCCCAGCGGCCCCAGCGCGAGTGGGTGCGTGGACGGAAAACCGTCGGGCGAATACTGCAACACCGCCACCGGAATGCCGGTCGCTGTGGCAAGCTTCTCCATCGCGCCGATGACCTTTTCTTTCATCACACCGCGGCCCACCACGAACAGCGGACGCTCCGCTTTGCTGATAAGCGCCCACGCCGCGTCGAGCTGATCGGGATCACACACGGCTGGTACCGTGTTGCGATATGCGGCAGGCGCTGTGGCCTCGACCTTCACCTGTTGCAGCATCACTTCGTTCGGCGCTTCGATGTGCGTCGGACCTTGCGGCTCGGTCAACGCCACACGAAACGCCTTGCGCACCGACTCCTGCACCTTCTCGGGGTAGGGAATGCTGTAGGCCCACTTGGTAATCGGACGCATGAACGGAATCTGATCCAGATCCTGTGTTGCATCGAGTTCACGCATTGAGCTTTCCTGCACACCGCAGATACTGATGAGCGGCACGTTACCCTTGTTGGCGGCGGCAATCGCCGTGACGAGATTGGTGAGGCCGGGCCCCTCGGTCGCGGTGACCACAGCGGGTGCGTTGCGCGCGCGTGCGAAGCCGTACGCCATGAACGCCGCGCCCTGTTCATGACGC
>JANMXV010000864.1:0-35563 GCA_031381325.1 Betaproteobacteria bacterium
AGTCGAAACCATCTGCCGCTACAACCTGCCGGTGTGCGTAGTGGTGTTCAACAACAACGGCGTTTATCGCGGCACCGATATCAACCCAACCGGCGGCGCGGACGTAGCGCCCACCGTGTTCGTCAAAGGCGCACGCTACGACAAGCTGATGGAAGCCTTCGGTGGCGTAGGTGTACATGCCACCACCCCGGCGGAGTTGCGCAAAGCCGTGGAAGAAGCGGTTCGTTCGCGCAAGCCCACGCTGATCAATGCGGTAATCGATGAAACTGCTGGCACTGAAAGCGGGCGCATTACCAGCCTGAATCCGACCGCCGCGAAAAAGAAATAAGTGCAGGCGTGATGCGCCGCAGGCTACCACTGTCCAATGATAACGCCGATATCCACATTGGGCTGGCTGCGGCCCACGACTTGCGCGCTGCGCAGGGTGATGCGATTGCGGCGCTGGCGCATCCAGTTGAACAGTAAATCATAAAGCTCGCGCCGCACGTTGACGAGCCCCGCATCCGCGCCACGATCATTCAATTCGAGCGGATCGTTCGTCATGTCGTAGAGTTGCGGTGGAAATCCATCGTAGTGAACGAGTTTCCAGTGTTGCGTGCGCACCATCACGGCACGCGCATTGTCTGCACCCACGCCAAGCTCGTGCCGCGCGGTGTAAAACGCATAATCAAGTTCGCAGAAAACGGCGTCGCGCGCAGGTGCGGCTTTGCCATGCAGCAAAGGCAGTAACGAGTGGCCTTCGATGATGTGGTCGGGAATGCTCTGCCCCAATGCATCGAGGAACGTGGGCACGATGTCGATAGCCTCCACCAGCGCGTCCGACACCACATTGCGCGCGGCTTGATCCAATGGATCAACAATAATCAGCGGAACGCGCACGCATTGTTCAAACAGCATTTCTTTTTCGCCCAGCCAGTGATCACCCAAATAGTCACCGTGATCGCTGGTGAAGACGATCATGGTGTCATTCATGCGCCCCGCATCTTCAAGAAACGCCAGCAGCCGGCCGATGTGATCATCGATCTGCTTCACCAATCCCATGTAGGCGGGAATCACGGTGTGCCGCACCTGGTCGCGGGAGAATTCCACGCCTTCCGGATGCTGGCGAAACGCGCGATACACCGGATGCACATCGTCGCGTTCGTGCTGCGCGCGCACGGGTGCTACGCAATCGTCCGCGCCGAACGCCGCGTGATAAGGTGCTGCCGCGATGTACGGCCAGTGCGGCTTGATATACGAAAGATGCAGGCACCACGGCTGCTCACCCTGCTCGCGGACGAAATCCATTGCGCGGTCGGTGGTCCACGCGGTTTCCGAATCCGCTTCGGCGACGCGGGCCGCCAACTTCGCATTGCGCATGTTCCAGCCGCTGGCGATGCCGCCATCGGCTGCGGCGCCGGCGTTGGCATAGTCATGCCATGGGTTGGGAGCCGCATAACCTTTTGCTTTCAGAAACGCGTTGTAAACACCGCCGTGTTTTTCTATCGCACTGTCAGGAACGATGCCGTCGTGACGCGCGTACGGCTCAAATCCCGCTTCGGCGAGCAATAGGCCCGCACCCGTTTCCGGGCTGAGCGTAAGTCGCGTGATGCCTTCAACGTCGGACGCAGCGTGGGTTTTCCCCACGACCGCGGTGCGCAACCCCGCCGCGCGCAGATAGTCGCCCAGCGTGCGTTCGCCCGCCGGCAGCGGCACGAAATTCCACGTAGCACCATGGCTCATCACATAGCGCCCGGTGTAGAACGACATGCGCGACGGCCCGCACACCGAACCCTGCACGTACGCACGCGTGAAGCGCGTACCCATCGCAGCCAACCGATCCATGTTGGGTGTTGCAAGGCGCGGATGGCCGTAGCACGACAAATAATCCGCGCGCAACTGATCGCACATGATGAAAAGAATGTTGCGCACCGATGCCATCGCGTTCAGTCCGCGCGCAGGCCCGCGTCGCGCGCCACTTTCGACCAGCGCGCGAACTCGGAGCGGATGAATGCCCCAAAAGCTTCGCTTCCACCTTCCGCCGCAGTCTCCATCCCAAGCATCGCAAACCGCTCCTTGATGTCCGGCGATGCCCCGATCTTTGCGATCTCGCTCGCCATTCTCTCGATGATGACTTTCGGCGTTGCGCGTGGCGCGACCAGTCCTATCCACGAGCGTATCTCGACACCCGCATAGCCGAGCTCGACCATGGTCGGCACATCGGAAAATGCCGGCACCCGGCGCGGCGCGGGCGTCGCCAGCGCGCGCAGCCTCCCGGACTGGATGTGCGGGCCGGCCGCCGGCGTCGCGGCAAACATCAAATCCACCTCCCCGCCGACGACTGCCGTCACGCCTTCCGGCGCACCCTTGAACGGCACGTGCCGGATATTAATGCCGGTGTGCCGTTTGAAAAATTCACCCGACAGGTGCGCGGGCGTGGCGTTGCCGCCGGAGGCGAATGTAATCCGATCCGGCTGTGATTTAGCGTGGGCGACAATATCCTTAACCGATTTCCACGGAGACGACGCACGCACGACCAGCAAGTGAGACTCCCAATTGGTCTGGATCACTGGCGCCAAGTCGGCAACCATGTCAAAAGGAACACTGCTTAGCAGGCTGGGTGCAAGTAAGGAAGGCAGGGCCATCACACCGAACGTATAGCCGTCGGGGGTGGCCTTGGCCACGGCGTTGAGACCTATTGTTCCAATCGCCCCCGGGCGGTTCTCAATCACAACCGGCTGACCGAGAGCAGCAACCAACCGTTCGCCGACGATGCGCGCCACGACATCCGGCGGCGAACCTGGCGGAATGGTCACGATGATGCGTATCGGCTTGCTTGGCCAGATAGAGGGAGTGGCGGAGGGCGTGGCAGCCTGCGCAACCCCATGGTTTCCCAGCGCCATTGCCATGATTACCCAAGTGGTTAATAACGAGTGCGAGCGCGAGCGATGGTTGTTGGATTTCATGCGCCACCTCCGGTTGCGCCGGGTTCATCCCGGCAGCGATCACAGTAGACCACAGCACGCGATCCCGATGTAAGATGGCAAAGGTATAACCACGATAACCAGGAGTTATCCCATGCGCCTGCGACAGATTCAGGATTTTCTCGCGGTCATCGAAGAAGGCAGCATCCATGCCGCCGCGCGCAAAAGCGGATTGTCGCAGCCCGCAGTGACCAAAAGCCTGCGCGGGCTTGAGGCCGAATTGCACGCGCAACTGGTGCGGCGTACCAACCACGGCGTGGTGGCGACACCCGCAGGACGTGCGTTTTACGCGCGCGCACGCGCCGCACAGGCCGAGTTACGCAAGGCGGAAGAAGAAATCGCGCAACTCGCGGGTGAGGGCGGCGGGTCGGTCGCGTTCGGCGTCGGCCCGGTGGCCGCGTTGCTTGTCGCGCCGGAAGCCATCATTCGTTTTCGGCAGCAATTTCCGGCGGCAAGCGTGCGCATTGTCGAAGGCTATCCCAGTGAATTGATACCGATGGTGCGCGATGAAACGCTGGATTTCGCAATGGCGCCGAAGAGTCACGCCAAGCTCGACCCCGCGCTCGCTTTCCGCCCATTGTTCCGCGATGACTGCATCATCGTCGGGCGCAAGAATCATCCGTTGCGCAACGCCGGGTCAATTACGCGCTTGAGCACGGCGGTTTGGGTACGCGGCGTGCTCGAACGAGGCATAGCAGCCGGGTCGGTCAACCAACTGTTTTCCGCAGCGAATTTGCCGATTCCGCGCACCATCGTCCAATGCGATTCTTATAGCATCACGATGTCGGTGATCGCGAAATCCGATGCGCTGGGCGTTATCGTGCGGCGCTTTCTGGCGACAGCGCCCGCGTGTGATTTGTTGCAGGAAATCAAAATTGCGGAACCCATGCCGACGGTCACCATCGGGCTGATCATGCGCAAAGACCCGCCACTCACACCCATCGCGGCGGCGATGGCGAAAGTGGTGACAGCCGTAGCGCGGCAGTTAGCGTAGTCTGAGCATTCATTACTTACCGCGCAGCTTGTTCACCAGCGGCCAGAACAGCAGTACCAATCCCAGCGACATGACGCTGCCAACCAGGCCGTTCGAGAAAAATACACTGAGGTTGCCCTGCGAAATCAGCATCGATTGCCGGAACGAATCCTCGGCGCGGTCGCCTAACACCAGCGCCAGCACCATCGGCGCCATCGGATAATCGAGCTTCTTGAACACGTAGCCGATCACGCCGAACAACATCATGAACCAGATGTCGAGCATGGCGTTGTGGACGGTAAACGCGCCGATCGCACAGATCACGATAATCAGCGGCGCGACGATCGAAAACGGGATGCGCAATATCGCCGCGAACAGCGGCACGCAGGTGAGCACGATGACCAAGCCCGCGAGATTGCCCAGATACATACTGGCAATCAATCCCCACACGAACTCCGGTTTTTCAACAAACAACAACGGCCCCGGCTGCAAGCCCCAAATCAACAAGCCGCCGAGCAGCACCGCCGCCGTGGGTGAACCCGGAATACCCAGCGCCAGCATCGGCAACAGCGCCGATGTGCCGGCCGCATGCGCCGCGGTTTCGGGCGCAATCACGCCTTCGATCTGGCCGGTGCCGAATTTTGCGCCGTTGGGCGACAGGCGTTTGGCCACGCCGTAACTCATGAACGACGCCGGCGTAGCACCGCCCGGCGTAATGCCCATCCAGCAGCCGATCAGGCAACTGCGTAATGAAGTCACCCAATACCTGGGCAGTTTCTTCCAGGTTTCGACCACCACCTTGAAGTTGATGCGTGCATTGTTCCCGGAAAACGACAAGCCTTCTTCCATCGACAGCAGAATCTCGCCGATGCCAAACAGCCCGATCACCGCAACCAGAAAGTCAAAGCCGCGCATCAGTTCCGAAAAGCCAAAGGTGAGCCGCAACTGACCGGTCACCGTGTCCATGCCCACCGCCGCCAGCGAAAAACCCAGCATCATTGCGGTGAGTGTTTTCCACGACGAGCCTTTTCCCATGCCGATAAAGCTGCAAAATGTCAGAAAATAGACCGAGAAAAATTCCGGCGGCCCGAACTTCAAGGCAAATTTGGCCACCAGCGGCGCCAGGAACGTGATCATCACCACCGCTACAAACGCGCCGATGAATGACGACGTGAACGCGGCGGTCAGCGCCTCGCCGGCGCGGCCTTGCTGCGCCATCGGATAGCCATCAAAGGTAGTCGCCACCGACCACGGTTCCCCGGGAATATTGAATAAAATGGAGGTGATCGCACCGCCAAACAATGCGCCCCAGTAGATGCACGAGAGCATGATGATGGCCGAGGTCGGCGGCATGGTGAACGTGAGCGGCAGCAATATCGCGATGCCATTGGCGCCGCCCAATCCCGGCAGCACGCCAATCACCACGCCCAGCGTCACGCCGATTAACATCAGCAGCAGGTTAAACGGGGTCATCGCCACCGAAAAACCGTGGAACAGTGCGTTTATTTCGTCCAAGCTGTTTCTCTTGTGTTCCGCGGGTAAACGTCGGCAGCCATCAATAACCAATCAGGCTCAATGGGTTATACAGCGTACCCTTATGCAGCGGCACCTGGAACCAGATTTCGAACAGCACGAATACACTGACGCTGACCGCAATACCGAGCAGCACGGATTTCCACCACGCGTATTGGCCTAACCACACCATGAACACCGTCATGTAAATCGCCGACGCGAGGTAGATGCCGAACCATTGAATCACCAGCACGTAAACCAGTGCAGGCAACAACACCGCGCACACCTGCTTGAATTGCCAGCGCTCGACAAAGGCATCGTCGGCATTCGGCGTGCGCACCAGCAGCGCTTGCAACAATGTCACCAGACTCGAAATCGTAATGATGGCTCCGATATAAAACGGGAAATACCCCGCCTGCGGACCCTCATCGGCCCAGCCCGCGCCGAGTTTATAACTTGCCCAGGCGATCACCGCGCCAAACGCCAGCAGCAGCAGCGCCACGACGATTTCCATCGAGCGCATGCCGATGACCGGGCGCTTGTCCGTTGCGTTGCGGCTATCCGTAGTCATGTGAAGTCATGGGGAAGTCATTACAGAAAAAGCGGGGCCGCAGCCCCGCTGAGGGACGTTGTTCTGATCAAGGTTTCGCCAGAAAGCCGGCTTCTTTCATCAGGTCGCGGTGCAGCGCTTCGTTTTTCTCCACCCACGACGCGTATTCCTTGCCCGCCATGAAGGTGGTGTTAAACGCGCCGTCTTCCATGAATTTTTTCCATTCCGGCGTTGCGCGCACTTTCTTGAACAGCTCGACATAAAAGTTGACCTGATCCTGGGTAACCCCGCCCGGCATGAAAATGCCGCGCAGCATCAGGTAGTCGGTCGCCACACCCGATTCAGCGCAGGTCGGAATGTCGTACCACGACATGCTCGCGGTAACTTTGCTTTTGTACGGCATGCGTGTGTCGTCAAACACGCACAACGGACGCAAGGTGCCGGCGCGCCACTGCGCCACCGCTTCAATCGGGTTATTCACCGTCGAATCGATGTGCTTGCCGACCAGTTGCACTGCCACGTCGCCGCCGCCCTTGAAGGGTAGATAGGTGAACTTGGCGCCGGTGGCTTTTTCCAGACCTACCGTGATGATCTGGTCTTCTTGTTTGGAGCCGGTGCCGCCCATCTTAAAGCGCTTTTGCGGATCGGCTGCAGCCGCTTTCGCTGCGGCGATGTATTCTTTTGCGGATTTATACGGCGTGTCCGCGTTCACCCATAGTACGAACTGATCCAGCGCCAGCATCGCCACCGGCGTCATGTCTTTCCAGTTGAACGGTACGCCCGTGGCCAGCGGCGTGGTAAACAAATTTGACAAGGTGATGATGATCTTGTGTGGATCACCCTTGGCTTCTTTTACCGCGAGAAAGCCTTCCGCGCCCGCGCCGCCGGATTTGTTGACGGGAATCAACGATTGCTTCATCAGGTTATGCTTGACGACGATGCCCTGAATCAGCCGCGCCATTTGATCGGCACCGCCGCCGGTGCCCGCCGGTACGATGAACTCTACCGGTTTGGTGGGCTCCCACGCCGCCGCGTACGCCACTGGCGCCGCAACCACAATGCCGGCAACACTGACACACACAGCTACCCACAAACGCGCCGCTTTGGAATTTGAAGATTTTGAACTAAACATAGATCCTCCTTCAGGTTTTCCTCGATTAAACAACAACCACGCAACAACCTTACACCGTACGGCATGTGTCTGCCGTTTTTTGTCCCATCAAGGCGGCGTAATGATGCGCACTTCTTCGACTAAAAACATTGACCACCATCAATTTTTGCTTTCCACGCGCGCAAGCCACGTAATTTAAAACTATGTAAAAACAAACACTTAGCTCTAACACGCGAATCCGGTATGGCAGCGATGCGCGCAACGCGGCGTGGGTGTTCAAAAAACGCCGCTGCACCACAACCGTTGACCGGCGCGCAAGGGTTCCACGCGGCCGCGATGCTAAAATCGCCGCTCGCCCAAGGCGGATAAAAACCATGCAGCGCAAACGATTCATGCGGCGACAGCTCCCGGCTCTGCTGGCCGGCGCCGTTTACGCGGGACTCACCGCCGCCGTCACCCCGAATGCATCCGCTTCAGCCGTATCAGGCATCCCCGTCGAATTCATCCTGTTTGCGCTAACGCTGTGGGGGGTCGCCCTATTCCATCACCACACGCTGAAAGTGGCGCTGACGGGGCTTGCAGTCATTACGCTGCATAAGGTGTTGTTTACCGGCTTTGGTTATGGCACGGGCGTGCCGGGCCTCGGCCTGCATCTGGCGCACGAGTGGGTGATACTCGCCAATCTACTGGGACTGCTGCTCGGCTTTGCACTGCTCTCGAAACATTTCGAGGAAAGCCGCATTCCGGCCTTGCTGCCGAACTACCTGCCCGACGACTGGAAAGGCGGCTTCGTACTGCTCGTCATGATTTTCGTGTTGTCGAGTTTTCTCGATAACATCGCCGCTGCGATGATAGGCGGCACCATCGCGATGACGGTGTTTCGCGGCAAAGTGCATATCGGTTACCTCGCCGCCATCGTCGCCGCCTCGAACGCCGGCGGTTCGGGCAGTGTAGTCGGCGACACCACCACCACCATGATGTGGATCGATGGTGTCAGCCCCGTTGATGTGTTTGAAGCCTACATCGCCGCGGGCGTGGCGATGATCATTTTCGGCATACCGGCTGCCTTGCAGCAGCACGCCTGGTCGCCGATTGCCAAGGATGCCGCGCCGGGCATACGCATCGACTGGACACGCGTGGGCATTGTGGCGTTTATTCTCGCCGCAGCCATTGCCGCCAACGTCATCATCAACACACGCTTTGGCCATCTGAGCAACAGCTTCCCGTTCATCGGCGTGGCAGTGTGGCTCGCTATCCTGATTGCCGCGCCGCTGCGCAAACCCGAGTGGGGCTTGCTGCCGGAGGCGTTCAAGGGCAGCGTGTTTTTGCTGTCATTGATACTCTGCGCGTCAATGATGCCGGTGGAAAAACTGCCCGCCGCCTCGTGGCAAACCGCGCTCGGCCTGGGTTTCGTGTCTGCCGTGTTCGACAACATTCCACTCACCGCGCTGGCGCTAAAGCAAGGCGGCTACGACTGGGGTTACCTTGCCTATGCCGTAGGTTTCGGCGGCTCAATGATCTGGTTTGGATCATCGGCGGGCGTGGCGCTTTCCAACCTGTTTCCGGAAGCCAAATCAGTGGGCCTGTGGCTGCGCCATGGCTGGCATGTCGCCGTCGCCTACGTCGTCGGATTCTTTGTTCTGCTGTTGGTCATGGGCTGGCATCCGAATGAGCGGCACAAGGCGGCGCCGGCGAAACCTGTGACCAGTGTCGCTTTGCCCGTCTTCAGCACTAACGGCTAAACCCGTCGAGTAGCGGGCGGCGCCCCGAGGCGCTGCGCTTCCTTGCGCACGAAATCGAGAAAGGTCTGCGCAATAAACGACAACTGCTTGCCTACCGGATAGACGAGATACCAATACGACTCAACCGGAAAGCCCTCGACATCCAGTACGGTAAGGTTGGCATCCAGATCGACACCCGCTGATTGACGCGACATGATCGACACGCCCAGCCCTGCCGTCAGCGCTTCACGAATTGACTCGTTGCTGCCGAGTTCCATGCGTATGGACGGCGTCATTCCACGCTCGCGAAACAAAAGCTCGGTGGTCATGCGCGTTCCCGATCCGGATTCACGCAGGAGCAGCGGCTCCTGGGCAAACCGGGCAAACGGAATATTGGCCTGCCCGGCAAGCGGGTGATCGCTGCGCGCAAAAACCACGATCGGGTTAGGCAGCAGACGCAAGCTCACCACTTCATCGCCCAACGGCGGGTTCGCCATCAGGTACAAGTCATCGCTATTCGCCGCGATTCGGTCCAGTAACGACTGCCTTTGGCCGACATGTAAGCGAACCTCGATGCCGGGGTAGGCTTGTGCAAATTCAACCAGCATGCGCGAGGTGAAATATTTGGCAACAGTACTGGTGGCAATATCAAGGGATCCGATTTGCAGTCCTCGCGTGTCCGCCACCTTTTGTTCAAAGCGGATGAGCGTCTGGAATATTTCGGCACATAAGGCCTGCAGCTCCTTCCCCACCGATGTGAGGCGCACCGTCTTGCCCACGTGCTCCAGCAACGGCAAGCCGATGGTTTCGGTAAGCTTTTTGATCTGCACCGAAACCGTGGGCTGCGCCATATACAACTCCTCGCCGGCGCGGGTAAAACTTCCCAGCCGCGCCACGGCCTCGAACACACTGAGCTGCGGCAGCATGCCGTGACGCAGGTAACGCCGAATTTTACTTTGGGTCATGACCATCCTCTTTGTATTGAAATACAAACGTTGCTATTCGCCGCGCACAAAAGCACGGCGGCCTTCACCTCGGACAGGTTGAAGGCCGCTAACAAAAAGACCTTTGCCTGCCTGGGCAAAGGTCTCGCTAACAACGTAGAGGTTGTCTGCTGAACCGGAGAGCCGAAGCTCCCGTGTTGACGATTCAGCGGTCACAGCCGTTGGTTCTATACGAACGCGGATGCGAAAGCTACTCCCCTTTGGAGGGTGCGTTGAACTACCAACGCGAGTGCAGTCTGGCATGCCTATTCCCAGCCGTCAATTCAGTGATCGATGAAGAGTTGCCATTGGCGTCATTACGCTTCGTGATGGATTACCAAACATCATTGTCACTATTACGAAATAAATATTTTATTAATAAAAACAATGACTTGCATTACAACTCTTCATTTCACAACAGCGCCTTCCGTCCCCATACTCCATTTCACCGTATGAGAAAAAACGTACGGCAGGCAAATCCTCACCGAGGGGAGTAGCTCTACCGCAGCAGGGTCGTCAACACGGGCGTAAGCCCCGGTCCTGCTGGTAGCCGGCGATGTTCTGGCTGCGAGCGAGACCTTGGCCGGGCACAGCGGATCACGTATCCGTCGGTGTTCGGCACGGATTCGTGAATAACGAACTTAATCGGAAGCAGAGGAGCGGAACATGGACATACTCTCAACAGGATTTTTATCGGCACTACTCGCCATCGTCGTCATTGACCTGGTGCTGGCAGGCGACAACGCCATCGTAATTGCGCTGGCTGCGCGCAATCTGCCGGATCATCTGCGCACCAAGGCCATCGTCTGGGGCACGGTCGGCGCCATTGTCGTGCGCTCGGCAATGACTTTGGTGGTGGTGTGGTTGCTCAACATACCGGGGCTGCTGCTCGCTGGCGGCGCCTTACTGTTGTGGATCGCCTACAAGCTGTTAATCGAGCCCAGCGAAGGCGAAGGACATCAGATCAGTTCCGTCACCAACTTCTGGGCCGCGATTAAAACCATCGTGATCGCCGATATGGTAATGGGACTCGACAATGTGCTGGCGGTAGCCGGCGCAGCCCACGGCGACTTCCTGCTGGTGGTAATCGGTCTGCTGATCAGCATCCCCATCATGATCGCGGGTAGCCAGATTATTCTCAAGTACGTGCAGAAGTATCCGGTCATCGTTTATATCGGCGCAGGCGTGCTGGTGTGGACAGGCGTCAAGATGATGACGGGGGAACCGATCATCAAGGACTACACGGCGATGGCGGGTCACTACATCGTACTGGTTTACGCAGTGGCAATGGGTGGTGTTCTGGGCGCGGGATTGTGGGCGAACCATGGTCAAGCCCGCAGCCGCGTTGCGGCACACGTTGTGGATTTGGCGGCAGTACCGGCTAAGCCCATCCGGGCGGCGCCGAATAACCTGAATGGAGAAAACATCATGAGGAAAATTCTGATCCCGGTGGATGGTACGGCAAGCGCGCTGCAGGCAGTACGGCATGTGGTCAATCAATTTCTGACTGACGCCAACATGGAAGTGCATCTGCTGCATGTGCGTGCGCCGTTTTCGCAGTATGTTTCGCGCTTCGTATCCAAGCGCAATCGGCACAGTTACCATCGCGAGCTCGCGGAAAAGGCACTGCAAAGCGCGCGTGATCTGCTCGACAAGCATGGCGTGCCGCACGCCTCGCACACCGAACTGGGCGATACCGCGGTGGTGATCGATCGCGTGGCGCAGCGTCTGCGCGCCGATCAGATCGTGATGGGCACCGCGCGCAAAAGCACGCTCACGCGGTTGGTTCAGGATTCCGTCACCAGCAAGGTGCTAGAAACCGCTCGCGTACCCGTGGAAGTAGTCGCAGGCGCACCGGCCTCGTGGTGGGAACGCATCGGCGTGCCGGCGACCGTGGGCACGGCGCTGGCCGCGTTGTTCATGGCGGCCGTAGATTGAAGGAGGCAGATTGAACGCAGAATCCGGCGTCATGAATCACCGCTCCAAAACAACGCGGCAGGGATAAACCCTGCCGCGCCTTCTTTGGTATGGCTCGGTTTACTTCACCAGCAGCACCGGCACCTTCACCAGATTGAGCACCTTGGTCGCAGCGGAGCCCATCAGCATATTGACCACCGCACCCATGCCGCGCGTGCCCATTACCACCTGATCACACTGAAGCTCGTTGACGAAGTGCGCCACCACCTCGCCGATGTCACCGACGCTGATGTGATACGCGTACTTGACCTTTGCATCATCCAACAACTTGCATGCAGGGGCCAGTGCTTTGACGCCTTCGTCGTGGTGGTATTGCTTAGCCTGCGCGCCTTCACCGACCGTGCCCGGCATCGCGTGCTGCACGTTCAGCAAATGCACATCGAGCGGCTGTTTGGCATTGCCGGCCTGCTTGATCAGATATTGCACGGCCCGGTTTGAGCTCTCGGAACCATCCGCGGGTATCAGAATTTTCATCATATTGTTTGCCCTTTGCCCGATGTAAGTTACTGGTTGGTCTTGTTGTGCGCATCGCCGGCCGCAAGATCAACGACCTTGTGTTCGGCTTCGGCCTGCGCTTCGGCTTTCTTCGCCAAGTGCTTGCCAAAAAGGACAACGAATGCCGCGCCGATCACCTGCACCCAACTGAATTCCAGTTTCCAGATATGCACGTGCAGCCATGGCAGATTAGCGTTGATCCAATCCGCCCAAGCCGGATCGGTCATCAGCATTTCACCGGCTACCCAGCCCAGCAGCCCGGCGCCGATGGTGATAATGATGGGCCATTTTTCCATCAACTTCATCAGAATGGTCGCGCCAAAAACCACGATGGGGATCGAAATCGCGAGACCGAGGATCAGCAGCGTCATATTGCCTTTGGCCGCCGCTGCCACGCCGATCACGTTATCCAGACTCATCACCAAGTCGGCGATAAGGATGGTCTTGATCGCTTTCATCAGGTTGTCTGAACCCTCAATGTCCTCTTCGCCGTCCTCGGGCACCAACAACTTGACCGCGATCCAGAACAGCAGAATGGCGCCAATGATCTTGAGATACGGCCACTTGAGCAGTTCCACCGCGATAATGGTCAGGACGATCCGCATAACGACAGCGGCGCCCGCACCCCACATCACCGCTTTCATGCGCTGATGCTCGGGTAAGGATCGCGCGGCGAGCGCAATCACCACCGCGTTATCGCCCGACAGCACAATATTGATCAGCGTGATCGCGCCCAATCCGAGCCAGAACTCCGCAGTCATTAGCATTTCCATATTTTTCGACTCTCCATTTGGCTATCGACGCCACGAACGACGCATAACGGCGGCGCGCGGCTCCCCCTCAAAAGCCCGCGCACTATACACGGGCCAGCGGGTATCGAACAACCGCCATTGCGCCGCCGCACACGCCATTCGCGATGGCGGGTAAGTCTTATTTTAAAAAATGGTTATAAATCAGAACAGTCCCACCACTTTGCCGTCATCCGTGAGATCGATTTTCTCTGCCGACGGAATCTTCGGCAGCCCCGGCATGGTCATGACGTCGCCACACACCATGACGACGAACTCCGCGCCTGCAGCAAGCCGTACTTCGCGGACATTGATCACATGGCCGGAAGGCGCCCCGCGCAGCTGCGGATCGGTCGAGAAAGAGTACTGGGTTTTCGCGACGCACACCGGGTAGTGACCATAGCCGTCTTGCTGCAACTTCTTGATCTGGGCGCGCACCTTGGCGTCGGCGGTGACTTCGCCCGCGCCGTAGATTTTGGTGGCGATGGCGGTGATTTTGTCCCACAGCGGCAGTGCATCTTCGTAGACGAACTTGAAGTCCGAAGGCACTTTTTCGATCAGATCCACCACGGTGCGCGCGACTTCCTCCGCCCCCTTGCCGCCGTCCGCCCAGTGCGTCGCCAGGATTACCGGCGCTTCGTGATGCGCCATTTTCTTCTTGAGCAGATCGATTTCAGCGGGGGTATCGAAGTTGAAGCGGTTGATCGACACCACGCACGGCAGCCCGTAGTGGTTGCGCACGTTGTTAACGTGGCGCTCCAAATTGGTGATGCCTTTCTCCAGCGCCGCGAGGTTTTCCTTGTTGACCTCCTTCAAGTCGACGCCGCCGTGGTACTTGAGTGCGCGCACCGTCGCCACGATCACCACCGCGTCCGGCCGCAGTCCCGACTTGCGGCACTTGATGTCGATGAACTTCTCCGCGCCGAGGTCGGCGCCGAAACCGGCCTCGGTCACCACGTAGTCGGCGAGCTTGAGCGCCGTCTGGGTTGCGATTACCGAATTGCAGCCGTGCGCGATATTGGCGAACGGGCCGCCGTGGATGAACGCCGGGTTGTTCTCGAGCGTCTGCACCAGGTTGGGCGCGAGCGCATCCTTAAGCAGTACCGTCATCGCGCCATGCACCTTGAGATCCTGGGCGCGCACCGGCTTCTGCTCGCAGGTATAGCCGACGACGATGTTGCCGAGCCGGGTCCTCAAGTCCTTGAGCGAGGTCGCCAGGCAGAAAATCGCCATCACCTCTGACGCCACGACAATGTCGAAGCCGTCCTGGCGCGGATAGCCGTTGCCGGGGCCGCCCAGCGATACCGTGATGTCGCGCAGCGCGCGGTCATTCATGTCCACCACGCGCTTCCAGGTGATGCGCCGCACGTCCAGCCCAAGCTCGTTGCCGTGGTGAATATGGTTGTCAATCGCCGCCGCGAGCAGGTTGTTGGCAAGGCCGATAGCGCTGAAGTCGCCGGTAAAATGCAGGTTGATGTCCTCCATCGGCACCACCTGCGCATAGCCGCCGCCAGCAGCACCCCCTTTCATGCCGAACACCGGCCCGAGGCTCGGCTCGCGCAGGCAGATGATCGCCTTCTTGCCGATGTGATTGAGCGCATCGCCCAGCCCGACCGTGGTCGTGGTCTTGCCTTCACCGGCGGGCGTGGGGCTTATCGCGGTGACCAGAATCAGCTTGCCGTCTTTCTTGCCCTTCAGTGAATCGACGTATTCGAGCGACACCTTGGCCTTGTAATGGCCGTACTGCACCAGATGTTCGTCGGGGATGCCGAGTTTTTCGGCGATCTTGTTGACGCGCAGCATCTTCCCAGCTTGTGCAATTTCAATATCGGACAATGCCATTTCTCTCTCCTGAAAACTAAGTTCTAAACCGTAGCCAACGCCTGCCCGCCGCCGTAGCTCGACACGGGCGTCAATTCGCCGCCTTTCATGACCTTCACCGCGCAGTACTTGAACTCGGGAATCTTGCCGACCGGGTCCAGCGCGGGATTAGTCAGCAGGTTTGCCGCCGCTTCATAAAAACAAAATGGAATGAACACCGCGCCGCGCGGCATGCCGTCGTCGGCGCGCGCGTAGAGCGACACAATGCCGCGGCGCGAAGCGACGCTGATCACGTCGCCGGGCTTGGCGCCCAACGCGTCCAGATCGAGCGGATGTATCAGCGCCGTCGCCTCCGGCTCGATCGCGTCAAGCACCGAGGCGCGCCGCGTCATCGCGCCGGTGTGCCAGTGTTCGAGTTGCCGGCCGGTGATCAGCACGAACGGAAATTCCTTGTCCGGACGCTCGTTGGCAGGAATGATATCCGCCGGCACAAAACGCGCCCGCCCTGTCGGCGTAGGGAATTTATCAATAAAAACAATAGGTTGTCCCGGATCTCCTTCGTTCTCGCAAGGGTAGGTCACACTGCTTTCGCGCTCTAGCCGCTCGTAGGTGATGCCGGCGATACTGTTCATGCCTTTGCGCATTTCGTTGAACACATCGGCGGGGCCGTTGTAATTCCAGTCGCACCCCAGGCGGCGCGCGAGCTCTTGAATGATCCACAAATCCGGCCTGGCTTCGCCCGGCGCGTCGAGCGCCTTGCGGCCAAGCTGCACCATGCGATCGGTGTTGGTCACCGTCCCATCTTTTTCCGGCCACGCCGTCGCAGGCAAAATCACATCGGCGTAATAACAGGTTTCGGTCAGGAAAATTTCCTGCACCACCAGCATGTCAAGCTTGGCCAGCGCCTCGCGCGCATGATGCGCATCGGGGTCGGACATCGCGGGGTTTTCACCCATGATGTACATGCCGTTGATCTTGCCGTCGAGTATGGCGTGAATGATTTCCACCACCGTCAGGCCCGGTGTCGGATCGAGTGGGGCTCCCCACAACTTCTCGAAGCGTGCGTGGGCTTCGGGGTTGTCGACGCGTTGATAATCCGGAAACACCATCGGAATCAGCCCGGAGTCGGATGCGCCCTGCACATTGTTCTGCCCGCGCAGCGGATGCAGCCCGGAGCCGGGTTTGCCGATCTGGCCAGTCATCAGCGTCAGCGCGATCAGGCAGCGCGCGTTATCCGTGCCATGCACATGCTGCGAAATGCCCATGCCCCACAGAATCATCGAGGCTTTGGAGGTGGCATACAGTCGCGCCACTTCCTTGATGGTCTCGGCAGGAACGCCGCACAGCGGGGCCATGGCTTCGGGACTGTAGCCTTCGACGTTTTTCTTCAGGTCTTCGTAGCCGATGGTGCGTTCCGCGATGAACGCTTCATTCACCAGGCCTTCATGCACGATGGTATGCATCATGGCGTTGAGTAACGCCACGTCGGTATCAGCCTTGAATTGCAAATAGTGTGTCGCGTGGCGCGCGAGATCCGAACGGCGCGGATCGGCGTAAATCAACTTCGCGCCCTTTTTCACGGCGTTCTTGATCCAGGTCGCCGCAACCGGGTGATTGGAAATCGGATTGGCGCCGATCAGGAATATCACTTCGGCGTGGGCCACATCGCTTACCTGATTCGACACCGCACCTGAAGCCACGCCTTCCATCAGCGCGGCCACCGACGACGCATGACACAGCCGCGTGCAGTGATCGACGTTGTTGCAACCAAAGCCCGTGCGCACCAGTTTCTGGAACAGATACGCTTCTTCATTGGTGCCTTTGGCTGAGCCGAATCCCGCAAGCGCGGTCTTGCCTTTTTGATCGCGAATTTCTTTCAGTTTGCCGGCGGCCAAGTCCAGCGCTTCTTCCCACGTTGCCTCGCGAAAATACTCCAGCGGATTGGCCGGGTCCATGGTGAAGTCGGCGTGTTTGGGCACCCCCGCCTTGCGTATCAGCGGCTTTGTCAGTCTTTGTTTATGACTAACATAATCAAATCCATAGCGGCCTTTCACGCACAAGCGGCTATGGTTGGACGGGCCATCGCGCCCATCCACGCTAATGATTTTGTTGTCTTTGATGTTGTAGGTAAGCTGACAACCTACGCCGCAATACGGGCACACCGAATGCACTTGTTTGTCCGGCTTTACCAAACCCGCGTCACGCGCCGGCATCAGCGCACCCGTCGGACACGCCTGCACGCACTCGCCGCAGGCGACGCAGGTGGACTCACCCATGGCATCATCGATATCGAACACAATCTTCGAGTGCTCGCCGCGGAAGGCATAGCCGATTACGTCGTTCACCTGTTCTTCACGGCAGGCGCGCACACAACGCGTACACTGGATGCAGGAATCAAGATTGACCGCGATGCCGTGATGCGACAGATCAGCCATGGGCTGATGGCGCTTGGCAAAACGCGGCTTGCCAACGCCGAGTTTCGATACCCATTGGTCAAGCTCCGATTCGCGCGTGTGACGCTCGGCAGGCATATCGGAGAGCAGCAATTCCAGCACCATCTTCTGCGATTTCACCGCACGTTCGCTGTCGGTGGTGACTTCCATGCCCTTGGCAGGCATGCGGCAGCACGATGCGGCCAGCACGCGCTCGCCCTTCACCTCAACCACACAGACCCGGCAATTGCCGTCGGGGCGCATGCCTTCCTTGTAGCAAAGGTGCGGAATCTCGATGCCGTAACGCTGGGCGGTTTGAATGATTGTTTCGTTGGCGCCGCCAACCACGTCTTTGCCATTCAATTTGAACTCAATCGGCATAGCGTTTAATTCTACTTTGGTTATTGCGGTCATTGGTCACCTTTGGTGACGTGAAGGAGTGAAGGAGTGAAGATGTGAAGGGGGTACCCCATTCACTCCTTCACATCTTCACGCCTTCACTGAACTTCCTTGGGAAAATACTTCATCACGCAACGAATCGGATTCGGCGCCGCCTGTCCCAGACCGCAGATCGAGGCATCGGCCATGGCACCTGATAACTCCTCGAGCAAACCCTGATCCCACATTGGCTTTTCCATCAGGTTCAATGCCTTGGCGGTTCCCACGCGACACGGCGTACACTGTCCGCAGGATTCCTCGGCAAAAAATTTCATGATGTTGCGCGCGGCGGCGCTGGCTTTGTCTTTGTCCGACAAAATAATCACCGCCGCCGAACCGATGAAACAGCCGTACTGATTGAGCGTATCGAAGTCGAGCGGAATGTCGCCCATGGTTGCGGGCAGAATGCCGCCCGACGCGCCGCCCGGCAGATAAGCATAAAACTCATGGCCCGGCAGCATGCCGCCACAATATTCTGCGATGAGTTCTTTCACGGTGATGCCCGCAGGTGCTAAATGCACGCCGGGCTTTTTCACGCGGCCCGATACCGAAAACGAACGCAGGCCCTTGCGCCCATTGCGGCCATGCGAGGCAAACCAGTCCGCGCCTTTTTCGAGTATGTCGCGCACCCAGTAGAGCGTCTCCATGTTGTGCTCGAGCGTAGGGTAGCCGAACAACCCGACCTGCGCCACATACGGCGGACGCAGCCGCGGCATGCCACGCTTGCCTTCGATGGATTCAATCATTGCGGATTCTTCACCGCAGATGTACGCCCCCGCGCCGCGCCGCAGAAATATCGGCGGCAAGGGACACGGTGGATTTTTTTTCAGCGCCTTGATTTCTTTTTCGAGTATGGCGCGCACGCCGGCATATTCGTCGCGCAGGTAAATATAGACTTCGGAAATCTGCGCCGTCCACGCGGCGATGATCATGCCTTCGAAAAAGCGATGCGGATTGCGCTCGAGGTAATAGCGATCCTTGAACGTACCCGGCTCGCCTTCGTCGATGTTGATCGCCATCACGCGCGGGGCTTTCTCGCCCAGCACGATACGCCACTTGCGGCCCGTCGGAAATCCCGCGCCGCCCAAACCGCGCAGACCGGAATGCTCCATGGTTTTGATGATGGCTTCCGCGTCACGTTTGCCGGCGAGGCATTCGGCGGCAATCCTGTATCCGCCTTTTTTGCGGTACTCGGCGTAGCCGGCATATTTGCCCACCGCGCAGGAAGATCGCTTTGCCTCGGCGAGCGCTTTCACACTTTCAACCGTTGCGTTCGCCACCGGGTTCTGCCCGACTATCACCACCGGCGCCTGCTCGCAACGCCCGACGCAGGGTGCGGGAATCACGCGCACGCCATCGCCCAGTGCGCGCTTCAATTCCGTAATCAGCGGATTCGCGCCGCCCAACTCACACGACAGAGCGCACGAAAGTGAGTCGCACACGCGCACGGTCAATGCGGGCGGCGGCGTATCACCTTCTTTAACAATATCAAAATGGTGATAAAAGCTCGCGACCTCGAACACCTCGGTCATCGCAAGTTTCATTTCACGTGCCAGCGCCGCGATGTGCGCCGCTGAGATGTGGCCGAATTTATCCTGAATCTTGTGCAGATGCTCGATCAGCAAATCGCGGCGGCGCGGTTCGTCGCCGAGCAGCGCCTGAATTTCTGCGAGCGCACCCGGCTCGACCACGCGCCCCTTGGGTTTGCCGCGTCTACCTTCTACTCTTTTGATCTTGCCGCTATCCAACATTTGCAACGTGCCCCCTGCATGCCCATCACCTACGAGCTTTCAGCGCTCCGGGTCATAACGCCGGCGCATCCATTGGACGCGCCGTTTTTCCGTTATGCCGGGGAGGGGTGCCGCTGTTGCCTGAATAGCGCGGGTACTGTTGTTCCTACTTCAATACGGATTTCAGCAATTTGCCCATCTCAGCCGGATTGCGTGTAACTTTGATGCCGCATTCTTCCATCACGCGCAGCTTCTCCGTGGCCGTACCTTTGCCGCCCGAAATAATCGCGCCCGCGTGACCCATGCGTTTGCCCGGTGGTGCGGTCAAGCCGGCGATAAAACCGACTACCGGTTTTTTCATGTTCGCCTTCACCCAGCGCGCACAATCTTCTTCGTCCGAGCCGCCAATCTCGCCGACCATCACTACGGCTTCGGTGAGCGGATCGTCGTTGAACATTTTCATCACGTCGATGTGCTTCATGCCGTTCACCGGGTCGCCGCCGATGCCCACGCACGACGACTGGCCGAGTCCGACTTCCATCAACTGGCCGACCGCTTCGTACGTCAACGTGCCCGAGCGTGACAACACACCGATCGGGCCGCGCTTGTGGATATGGCCGGGCATGATGCCGATCTTGATTTCATCAGGCGTGATCACGCCGGGACAGTTGGGCCCGATCAACAAGGTGCGCTTGCCCTGCATTTTGTATTTGGTGCGGATCATGTCGCGCACCGGTATGCCGTCGGTGATGCAAATCACCAAATCCATATCGGCTTCGACCGCCTCATCAATCGCCGCAGCCGCGAATGGCGGCGGCACGTAAATCACCGAGACATTGGCGCCGGTAGCGGCCTTGGCTTCCTTCACGGTCTCGAAAATCGGTATGCCTTCGTACGATTGCCCGCCCTTTTTCGGCGTAACACCCGCGACGTAGCAAGCCTTGCCGTTGGCGTATTCCTTGCCGGTTTTGGTGTGAAACTGGCCGGTTTTGCCGGTGATGCCCTGCGTCAGGACGCGCGTGTTTTTATCTATAAGAATCGACATTTTTAGGCCGCCTTCCAGCGTGCGGTGGTAAATATTATTTCGCAGCATCGGCGGTCGGCGGCAATTCGCCTGACCGTCGATCCCCTAAAGGGGCCCCTCGCCGGGTGGCTCATACCGGCCCCGCCTTTCTAACGGCTTCCACGGCTTTTTGCGCCGCATCCGCCATATTATTGGCGGAAAGAATCGGCAGGCCCGACTCGGCGAGTATTTTCTTGCCCAGTTCGACGTTGGTGCCTTCCAGCCGTACGATCAACGGCACTTTCAGACTGACCTGACGCGCGGCTTCGACCACGCCCTGCGCGATCACATCGCACTTCATGATGCCGCCGAAAATGTTGACCAGAATCGCTTTAAGCGATGGATTTTTAAGCATGATCTTGAACGCTTCAGTCACTTTTTCGGTGGAAGCGCCGCCGCCGACATCCAGAAAGTTCGCCGGCGAACCGCCATACAACTTGCAGATATCCATCGTTGCCATCGCCAACCCGGCGCCATTCACCAGGCAGCCGATATTGCCGTCGAGCTCAATGTAGCTCAGGCCAAATTTCGAGGCCTCGATTTCGGCGGGATTTTCTTCATCCAGATCGCGCAGCGCCACGATTTCCGGATGACGGAACAAGGCGTTTTCATCGAAATTTATTTTGGCGTCGAGCGCGATCACCTGTTCGTCGTTGGTAAGAATCAGCGGGTTGATTTCCAGCAGCGACGCGTCGGTTTCGTCGAACGCTTTGTAAAGCGCCTTCAATAGTTCGCGTGTTTGCGCAATCGCACCCGCCGGCATGCCGATCTTGCGCGCCATGTCTTCAGCTTGCGCATCCGACAGACCCGACATCGGATCAATCGCTGCCTTGTGAATTTTTTCCGGTGTGTGTTCAGCAACTTCCTCGATATCCATGCCGCCTTCGCTCGAAGCCATCAACACCGCGCGCTGCGAAACACGATCCACCACCAAGGCAACGTAGTATTCCTTCTTGATGGCCGCGCCTTCTTCAATCAACAGGCGGCGTACTTTTTGGCCTGCGGGGCCGGTCTGGTGCGTCACCAATTGCATGCCGAGAATGGAAGACGCGAGCGTTTTCAATTCGGCGGGCGACTTGGCGAGCTTTACGCCGCCGCCTTTGCCACGTCCGCCTGCATGGATTTGCGCTTTGACCACCCACACGCTGCCGCCGAGAGTTTTGCCGGCGGTCACGGCTTCATCTACCGAAAAACAAGGCACATTACGCAACGTCCGCACGCCATACTTTTTTAGAATTTCTTTGGCTTGGTATTCGTGAATTTTCATGGAGAACTCGTAAAGAGAGCGCTTTATGGATACGTTGCCCGAACGGCTGGCGCGAATCTATTACAGTGGAGCCGTACCAGCCTTGACTGTGGTCAATTCCGGGGGTTGAACGTGGAACCTGGAACATACGAGCATGCCGACGCAGACGATGCAATCATGGAATAAACTCGTACTGCGGCAAAGACCTTGTGAGTATAACAAGCCGCGCGACTATTCCCGGCTAACGCTTCAATCGGCGCCAATGTGTGTGCCGGGCGCGCAACATGCCAATGATACTTATGCGAAAATTTATATCCTGTCAGAAAAGAGAAATAAATGCTGCTAAGCAACAGCAGGCATCACTGAGCTTTCCGTCAGCGCGTCAAAAGGACACATTGAGACCGGCGAAAAAAAAGCGCAATCCCGAAGGATTGCGCTGAAGATCCACCAAAGGAGGAGGTTTTGGAGGACTATGTCCAGCGAGCGCCGAACACGAGTGAATTATGCATGCCCAACGGCGCTCTCGCAACCCTTTTACCCGCTATTTTGCTGCTATGCGGGATATATTTTGTAAATCTTCGATGTAAATAAAGTAACTTGAAATTGTCTTTACTCACGACAATGAGTCGCACTGGGCTTTGGATAACTCTCTGCGCAAGTGCCGCGCACACACGCAAAATGCGCGAAAATAGTCGTTGCTGCAATCTCAACTTAAAGTAAGTAACTATTTGTTTTTATTAAATATTCGAATGCTTGGCGCCAGCGTGTGAGGGACTTGCTGCTGGCCTACATTACGGGGTTCGAGACGCAGGCGCGTATTGGCCGTACGGTCAACGTCTATCCGGTAATCCACCGCCGATTTAACGCGTCGTTTGCGCCGTTGCGGTGATGAATTTCGCCTTCACGCAATGAAAAAGGGGCCTACCGTTTCCAGTAAGCCCCTCGCTTCGGCGCCTGACATTCAGGCGCCCAGTGTGCTGCGCCTGCTACAAATTACTTCTTGCCGGACAAGCAATCTTTCATGAAACCTTTGCGTTCGTCGCCTTTCAGTTTCTTGTCGCCCGCGTCCTTATTGCAGGATTTCATTCTTTCCTGCTGCGCTTTTTTCTTGCCGTCGTCTGCCATTTTCTTGTCTTTCAGGCAGGAGCTCATGAATTTCTTGCGGTCGTCGCCTTTTTTGTCGGCGGCATCGGCGTTACAGTCTTTCATGCGCTCTTGCTGGGCTTTTTGCTTTTCGCTGGGTTCTTTTTTGGCTTTCTCGGCTTTTTGGGGCGCTTCAGCTTTGGCGGCGTCGGCCTTGGCGGGAGCAGCAGGCGCTGCGGCAGCCGGTGCAGTAGCAGCGGGTGCAGTAGCAGCCGGAGCCGCTTTCTTCGCATCGTCTTTCGCTTTGTCTTGAGCAAACGCCAGCGGCGATGCGGCCAGCATGAAGCACGCCATGGCAATCAGTTTTTTCATAAAAAATCTCCTAATTTTTGTTTAACAACAATATGTTATGTTTTGAGGCTAGCTACCGAGAGCAGCCCCGGCACACCCAATAACGCGCAACCTCTAAGCCCGCTGACACAACTTGATTGCATCCGCCAACAATTCATACGAACGCGCGCGGCTATCCGCGCGGATGATGTGCCGCGTGCAACTGCTTCAAGCGCTCACGCGCCACATGCGTGTAAATCTGCGTGGTCGAAATATCCGAGTGTCCCAGCAGCAGTTGCACCACGCGCAGATCCGCACCGTGATTCAGAAGATGCGTGGCAAAGGCATGCCGCAGCACGTGCGGCGAAATGGATGACTTCAAACCCGCCTGTGACGCATAGCGCTTGATGATCTGCCAGAACGACTGACGCGTCATCGCAGCACCGCGCGCGGTGACGAAAAGATCATTGCTGGCCTTGCCTGCCAGCAGCGCGGGGCGCGCAACCGCTACGTAGTGCCGCACGCACGCAAGCGCTTCTTCGCCCAGCGGCACCAGCCTTTCCTTGGAACCTTTGCCCAGCACGCGTACCACACCCATGTCCTGACTGACTTGCGGCAACTTCAACGTCACCAGTTCCGACACGCGCAAACCGCTCGCATACAAAGTTTCCAGCATCGCTTTGTCGCGTTCACCTCGTGGCGTTGCAACGTCGGGGGCGGCGAGCAGGCTTTCGACATTGGCTTCCGTCAAGCTTTTCGGCAACGTGCGCGGCAGTTTGGGCGCGTCGATATTGAGCGTGGGATCCACCTTGATTCGATTCTGCCGTTGCAGCCAGCGGTAGAGGCGCTTTAAGCTCGACAGCAATCGCGCGGCACTCGAAGCGCGTATTTTTTCCCGGAACTGGTGCGCTAGATACGCTTGCAAATCCCCGTGACCGGCAGCGAACACGTCCTTGCCGCGCTGCTGCGCGAGCCATTGCGTGAACCGCGCGAGATCGCTGCGATAGGCGTCGAGCGTGTTGCGCGAGAGGCCGTCTTCCAGCCACAGCGCATCGCAAAACTCGTCAATCAGCGATGCGTCTGACGCCTTCATGCGCAAGCAGCCACCTCTTGATTGTGATCGGTTCGCCACCGCGTGCGCGCATGAATCCGCCGATACCGTGCGCGGCGAGCACGCGGTGACACGGAATCACCAGCGGTATGCGATTCTTGCCGCAAGCTCCGCCCACCGGACGCGGCGCGCTGTGCAGGCGCTGCGCGACCTGACTATAAGTATTTGTTTTCCCCACGCCAATTCTGGAAATCTCGTGCCACACGCGGCATTGAAAATCAGTACCGCAGTATTCAAACGGCAAATCAAAACGATAGTGCGGATCGTCGAGATAGCTTTCCAGTTGGCGGCACACGCGCTCGGCCAACTTGTTCAGCGGCGCCAGCGTGGCGACGCCGCGCGGCAGGTATTCGATATCCGTCAGCAGTTCACCGACCGTGCGTATGCCAAGCACGGCGAACGGCGTGGCAAGCTTGGCCTGAAAGGATTCAAGCCCCATGGACTTACCCGGCGGCGGGCTGCGCATCGGTTTTGCGCAGCTTCTGCAGCACGATCGCCGCAACAATCAAGCCGATGCCGATCACGTCGAACATCGCTTTGGGATACACCAGTGCAAGGCCCGCAATGATCAGCAGCCAGCGTTCGAGCCGCGTGGTCTGCTTAAAGAGCCAGCCCTGCACACCGGCAGCAAGCGCGGCAATGCCGATCATCGCGGTGATGCTGACCAGCGCAATATCGACCACCGAAGCTTTAGCCAGCGCCTTGAACGATCCCATCAGCAGCAATCCCAGGCCCGCCGGATCGAGTACGAACATGAACGGCACCAGAAACGCCGGCATGGTGTACTTCCACGATTGCAGTGTCGTCTTGTAGGGGTCGCCACCGGTAATCGCCGCCGCCGCGAAAGGCGACAACGCCGTCGGCGGTGAAACTTCGGACAGTACGGCGTAGTAAAAAATGAACATGTGCGCGGCGAAATCCGCCACGCCCAGTTGGATCAACGCCGGCGCCGCGATTACCGCGCAGATGATGTAACTCGCCGTCACCGGCACCGCGAGGCCGACGATCCACACGATGAGCGAGGTCATCAGCGCAGTCAACAACAGCTTCACGTCGTGCAGCAGCGCCGGCGTGGGCGCCACACCCGCCAACGCCAGCAAGTCGATAACGCCGCGGCTCCACGAATCGGCATAGGTCAATACAATCGAACTGAATTTAAGTCCCAGCCCCGTCAGCGTCACTACACCTACAATGAGGCCTGCCGCCGCGCACGTTGCGGCCACGTTCAGCACGCCAATCGAGCCGCCTTCCAGCGCCTTGCGCAAGCCCGAATTCCACAATCCCGAGACGACTGGCATCTTTCGTGAAAAGACCTCATAAGGAATCAGCGCGCACGAGGGATGCAGAAAACTTACGAAGAACGCCACTACCGTCGCCCAGAACACCGACGCCAGCGGTGAAAAACCCAGCAGCATGAACGCAATGATCGCCACCAGCGACAGAAAGTGAAAACCGAAGCGCTTGGTGAGATTCCACACGGTGTCGGCTTTGTTGATCTCGACCTGTTTCATGCCGAATTTGCGCGCATCGATTTCGACCATCAGGAACAGCGCAAAGTAATACAGCAGCGTGGGTATCGTCGCCATCAACAACACTTCGAGATAGGTGACGCGCAAGAATTCGGCAATCAAAAACGCCGCCGCACCCAGCACCGGCGGAGAAATAATCGCGCCCAGGCCGCCCGCCGCAAGCAATCCGCCCGCGGCATTCTTGCCGTAACCCGCTTTCACCAACATCGGGTAGGCCACCGAGCCCAGCGTCACCGTGGTCGCCACGCCGCTGCCCGACGGCCCGCCGAGCAAAAACGACGCCAGCACGATAGTGCGCCCGGCGCCGGCCGGCCTGCCGCCCATCGCAGCAAAGGAAAAATCGATATAGAATTTTCCCGCGCCGGAATACTGCAAAAACGCGCCGTAAATCGTAAACAGAATGATCAGCGTGGACGATACATCGATCGCAGTGCCGAAAATGCCTTCGAGCGTCATGTACATATGGCCGACGATGCGGCCGAGATCCATACCCTGATGCGTCCACGGCGGCGGCAGCTTTGATCCGATGATGGCGTAAAACAAAAACAGCATCACCACCGCCGGCATAATCCATCCGGAGCAGCGGCGCACCGCTTCCAGAATCAACAGCATCAGCGCCACGCCTGCCACGGTGTCCAGCGTGGTGGGCAGGGTGCTGCGCTCGAGAAAAGCGTCACCGCCGAACAGCATGTGGCCCATCACGTAGAGCGAAATCGCCGCCAGCAGCCAGTCCCACCACCATACGCGATTGCGAAAGCGTATCGCCACGGGAAACAACAAAAACACCAGGAACAACATGAACGCCACATGAATGCCGCGCAGGATGTGCGTGGGCATGATGCTCATCGCGGCATACAGATGAAACACCGACATCACGATGGCAAGGATCGCCACCAGCGTGCCCAGCCCGCCGCTCAGGCGATTCGTCGCGCCTTCTTCGGCCTCGATGTATTCCTCGGCCTTTTTCAGCGCTTCTTCGCTGACGACAGCGGATTGGGTTTCGGGACTGCTCATTCGTTCATCGTAATTGACTTACTGAACCTTCACGCCCTTCTCGGCGAAATATTTGATCGCGCCCGGATGAAAGGGAATTACCGATGCCGCATTGGTCTGGTATTTCAGATCGAAGTTGCGCGATTCCGGATGCACGCGCTCCATATCGGCTTTGCGTTCAAAAATCGTTCTCACGACGTCGTAGGCCACCTGATCCGATACGTCGGCCCGCGCCACCAGCACGTTCCACACGGTGGCGATACGGTTAGGCTGCTCCTGACCGGGGTAGGTTTTGGCCGGTATCACGTCTTTCACGTACAGCGGCCCGTAGATTTTGACCATGCCGGGTACGCCGTCATCGTGATCGATCAGTTTAAGCTTGGTGCCCGGCGTGGCCGCAAGTTCGGTGACTGCTGCCGTAGGCACGCCGCCCACCCAGAAGAAAGCGTCCAGCTTCTTGTCCTTGATCGCATCCACCGACTTGCCCGGATCGAGACGTTCCTGCGTGAAATCCTTGAACGTCATGCCGTGCGCCTCCATCAGGCGCAAGGCCATCACTTCAGTGGCGCTGTTCACCGCGCCAGTGGAAACGCGCTTGCCCTTGAGATCGGCAATTTTGTTGATACCCGTGCCTTCCACCGTCACCACGTGCATGCGGTTCGGGTAGAGCACCATCAATGCCCGCAACGGAACAGCCGAACCCTGAAATTTTTGCTGCCCCTTGTAGGCATCCCAACTCGCGTCGGCCATCGTGAATGCAATGTCCGCTTTCTTGCTCTGCATCAGTTGCAGATTGGCGATGGAGCCTGCGGTTGTACCCGCAGTAGCATTAAGTGATGGCACATATTTCGTCAGGATGTCCGCCAATCCGCCGCCCATCGGGTAATACACACCTGCCGTGGGGCCTGTTGCGATGAAAATGTTGAGCTTGTCCTGAGCGGTCGCGGACATCGCAAACAGTGCCGCTATAATCGTTAAGTATTTGATAAGAAAAGACATTTTTATCCTCCGTCCATTACCATTAAATTAGAAAGCGCAGTGTAGGGAGTTTCCTTCGGCGCGACAACCTATGCTTTCGCAAACAGCTTGCCGGGATCCTTGAACGCCTTGAATTCAAGCGCATTACCACTCGGGTCCAGAAAAAACAAACTCGACTGCTCGCCGATCTCACCGGCAAATCGCAGCTGCGGCTCGATGATAAATTTTACGCCGGCGTTAACCAGCCGGTCGCACAGTGCTTGCCAGTCTTGCATCGGCAACACCAGGCCGAAATGCCGTACCGGCACCGCGTCGCCATCGACACCGGAGGTGCCGCTCTTGCCGGTCTCTTGAGGCGCGAGATAGGCCACGATCTGATGGCCGAAAAAATTGAAATCGATCCACTCCGCATCGGAACGGCCTTCGGCGCAGCCGAGCAAACCGCCGTAAAACGTACGCGCTTGATCAAGATCGTTCACGGGAAACGCAAGATGAAAAGGAGCAAGACTCATGGTTTAGCCATTCATGGCATTTGAAAACAACGCGCATTTTACACGGCGCACTGCTCGAAATAGATTTGTTTACATTTGTGTTGCTGCAGCCAGTTCAATGCGGCCAGCGATTGCGCAACAGCCTCGCTGGCCGCAATGGTGCGTGACTTCAGCGCCACCACCACCGCGTCCACGTCGTCCGTCAACGGAATGCCCGGTACGCCCACGGTTTGCACCGTGCGCATGCCGCCACGCACCAGATTGTTGGCGAGATCAGTTGCGCCGGTGAAATCGTCCGCTATGCAGCCTAGCAGCATGATTAAAAGCCGTCGCTCATTCCGCGCACCACTACGCCACAAAGAACTTGGAGAAATGATCGTAAATCTGATCCGGCATTTCTTCCTGCATATAGTGTCCGCAGTTCATCCCGTCGGTCGCAACAATATTGCTGGCGTATTGATGCCAGATATCGAGAAACTCTTTCGCGCGCTCCGGCGAATGCCCGCGCGCGCCCCATAACAGCATCAGCGGCATCGCCAGTTTTTTATCCTTGTCGGCGGTGTCCATGGCGAAATCGCAGGTTGCAGTGGCGCGGTAGTCACGGCACGAGCCGGTAATGGTCTTGAATGTGTAGCAGCGGATGTACTCGGCCATTGCCGATTCGGTAAGAAACCCAAGGCCGGTGCCGCCACGGATCAACATGCGGCTGCGGATGAAGTAATCCGCCGACACTGCGCTGATCAAACGCTCGGGAAACGGCTCCGGCTGTGCCATGAACGCCCAATGCCAGGCGCCGATCACCCAGCTCTTGGTGGTGTGCGTCCACACGTAGTGGTTCGGCACGATGTCCATCAGACACACTTTGAGGATACGCTGCGGGTGATCCATGCACATCCGATGCACGGTGCGCCCGCCGCGGTCGTGGCCGGCGACAAAGAATTCCGGGTAGCCGAGCTGATCCATGATCTCGACCAGATCGTTCGCCATCGAACGAAAGCTGAAATTGAGGTGATCGGCGCCGGGTTCCGGCAAAGAACTGTCGCCATAACCGCGCAGATCGGGCAGGATCACATGATAGTGTTTTGCAAGCCGCGCCGCGATTTTGTACCAGCAGGTATGGTTTTGCGGATTGCCATGTACCAGCAGCAACGGCGGGCCGGATCCACGTTGGCCGCCGTGGCGCAAGCGGATAGTGGCGCCGTTGGTGCGCACATCCATGTGCTGGAAACCGGAAAAATGCGCAGCCACTTCGGCACTGCCCCAGCGCGTGGGATCGCGCGTGTAATCGGCTTCAGTTGCAGTGGCCATGGTCATCAACGTCATAGTTGCTACCCAATTTTTCTGTTGATCATCAGGCAGGCATTGTTTATCGTAGACTTGTGAATTGCAATAGCCGCGACCGATTGTGACGATAGTGCGCGCTGTTGGTATCATTCGCGTTGCAATCAAAAAAGGAACGCACATGAAAATCCTGGTACTCCCCGGCGACGGCATCGGCCCGGAAATCACGCAAGCCACCCTCGCGGTACTCGACCGCGCCAACGCCAAATTCAAACTGGGTCTCGAATGGGATCAACGCGAGATTGGCCTTAGCACGCTCAAGAAGGTCGGCTCCACATTGCCTGAAGACGTGATGGAAGCCGCGCGCACAGCACCGGGCATTATTCTGGGGCCGGTGGATCATTTGATATATCCATCGCGCGAACAAGGCGGTATCAATCCGTCGGGCGAGTTTCGCGTCAAGCTCGATTTGTTCGCCAATATTCGCCCCGCCAAATCGCGCATGGGTGTGGGGCTTACCGGCAAGCCGATTGATCTGGTAATTTTCCGTGAATGCACCGAAGGCTTTTACGCCGACCGCAATATGTTCATGGGCCGCGGCGAATTCATGCCCACCGAAGACATGGCCATTGCCGTGCGTAAAGTGACGGCGCGGCAGTGCGAGCGCATTTCGCGCGTCGCCTTCGACTGGGCACGCAAGCGCCGCAAGAAAGTCACCGCGGTACATAAAGCCAATGTGTTTCATATGTCCGACAATCTGTTCTTGCGCGAGGTGCGCAAAGTCGCCAAGGAGTATCCGGACGTGGAGCTCGACGAAAAAATCGTCGATGCGATGGCGGCTCTGCTGGTGCGCAACCCGGATAAATTCGACTGCATCGTCACCGGCAATATGTTCGGCGACATACTTTCCGACGAAGCGTCCGAAATTTCCGGCGGTCTCGGGCTGGCAGCCTCCACCATGACTGGCGACGACGCCTGCTGCGCGCAGGCCCAGCACGGCGCAGCACCCGACATTCAAGGTCAGGACAAAGCCAATCCTACATCGTTGATTTTGTCAGCGGCGATGCTATTCGACTGGTTGGGCATGCGGCACAAGCGGCCGGAGTTCGACAGCGCTGCCAAAGCTATTGAATCCGCCATCGATGCCGCCTTGCAGAAGCCGGAAACACGCACGCCGGATATCGGCGGTAAGATCGGCACGCAGGCCTTTGGAAAAGTCGTTGCCGGATTGCTGGGCTGATTGTTAAGGCTGCCCAGTTCCTTCTGTGCATACCGATGGGAATCGAATCTCGATTGCGGCGGATTGCGAAAAAAACTGGGCTGGAAGCGGAATTGCCGCTTTAGCCGGACTTACCATGAGCTGCCACATACTCACGCAGCGCGGCGTTAATGCGGCTCTGATAGCGCTTGCCTGTCGCTTTAAAGAAACTTAACACATCCGCATCCAGGCGCAGCGTGACCTGTTGTTTGTTCTCAGAGGGCACCAGGGCGCCAGGTCTTGTCCATGGCACAGCGCCGCTTTGCCGCGGAATATCGCTGTAGTCAATCGCGGTGTCCGGCATTGCAGTCACCGCCGCCAAGCGCTTGCGTTGCGTAACACTAGCTGGCTTGGGATTCTTGGGATCAAGCTTAAATTTCACGATATTGCGCGCGCTCATGGGCATCTGCCTTTCTCGCCGAAATCAATCGAATGGTCTCGCTGTCTTTGCCGCGGACTGTGTACAACACGGCCAGCAAAGCGGGTTCAACCAAACCTACAGTTTTCCAGCGATCTTCGCCGTAAGCATCCCGACCGTCGAATAATTCGATGCGGCGCGGGTCAAGAAACACTCGAGCGGCATCCTCAAAGCTGACACGATGTTTACGAAGATTGGCGACAGCTTTGTTTGCGGCCCACTCGAAGTCCATAGCCGAAGTATACTACATTTGTAACTACATATGAAATCCCCTGACCTTGACTACTTTGGCCAATATTAAGCCTCAACCGCTAATAGGAGGAGCGATCTTTGAAAATTCGCCGGATTTCGCTTCCAAAGGCACTCCTCGCTCAGATGCCAGCATCTGAGCGATCTTTTTTCCTGCTGGCAGGCCACATGCAGAACGAGCTCAACTCTCTTAATAAGGCGCTTGCATGGTGCTTGCACCGGGAACCGTCTCGCAAATCATCTGCAATAGAATCACTGGCCAACGGCGTGCAAGCTCAGATTTACGCTCGCCTTTTGGCAGGCAAACTGTTCGAAGCATTGAAGGCACTTAAACCGGCCTACTTCGGCGCAAAAATTTCCCACCGCCTTGAAGGTAAATTGCATATTGATTCCCAAGAAGGCCTCAAAAAGATCAAGGCCTGCTTTAACAAGCCTAGCAACATCTTTCGAGTCCGCCAACTCTTCGCCTTTCACTACTCGGTCGAAGAATTCGACGCCAACTGGAGCGAAGCTGCGGACGAACCTTCCTTTGAGCTGATTGCGGGAGGAACTCTCGGCAACAACCTGTCCCTGGCTTCGGAGCTAGTGGTCAACAATGCGCTATTGACGAAGACATTGCTCCGCAGCGAGGCTTCGAGGATGCGGCGATTCCTCACTTTTATAAGCACGGCTTACAGGAATGAAGTGCCCTTTACAAAATCCCCACCCACCCGGCCCCTTCCTCACTCAGCCTTAATCGCAGCATCCCGCGCCACCTTCGACAACCGCGCAACCTCGAATTTGATCTGCTCGCCAAAAACCTCGGGCGACGGGCTCGCGACGAGCTGGATGCTGCGCTCGGTAAAGCGTTTGATCAGTTCGGGCTGCTGGTAGGCCTTCATCACTTCGGCGTGCAGCCTGGCGACGATTTCCTTCGGCGTACCCGCAGGCGCCAGCAGGAAATTCAGCGTGACATCCTCATAACCCGGATAGCCCGATTCGGCCATGGCGGGCACGTTGGGAAACATCGACGCGCGCTGAATGCTGGTGACTGCCAGCGGGCGTAGCTTGCCGCTCTTCACGTAGGGACCGGAGGTGCTGATCTGGTCGAACATCAACATCGCCTGGCCGCTGATGACATCGATGATCGCCTGCGCGCTGCCCTTGTAAAAGATATTGAGCAATTTGATGCCGGCGCGGCTCGCGAATACCTCGCCTGCCATATGCCCGGTGGAGCCATTGCCGGAGTTTGCGCTCGATATATAGCCGGGCTTCGCCTTGGCGATGGCTACCAACTCGGCCACGTTACGCGCTGGAACGCTGGGATGCACTTCCATGAACATGGGCACTTTGCAGGTCAGCGTGACCGGCGCGAAATCCTTGACCGGGTCGTAGCCGGCGTTGGCCGAAATAGTCGGCGCGCTAAAGAAGGTGCTTGAATGCGCCAGCAGGGTGTAGCCGTCGGGCGCCGCCTTGGCCACCAGTTGCGTGCCGACGATGGACGCAGCACTCGGTCGGTTCTCGACAATCACGATTTGCCCCATGCTCCTGGTGAGTTCAGCGGCGAGGGTGCGCGCGACGATATCGACGTTGCCTCCCGGCGCCACCGGCACAATGATGCGTATCGGCTTGTTGGGATAATTGGAGGGTGATTGGGCTAGCGCTTGTTGAGTGCAAACCGCAGCAACAAGCAGCGTACCAATTAAATGTTTGAATTTCATTCTGTTCTTCACTTTTTCCCTCTCATTGAATGGCAAGAATTACGAATAGCAATTCAACCCTTTGTGTTGGGGTGACGAAGAAACCCCAACACCAAACGAAATTGATATTCTGTCGCACGGTCGCTGTCGGCAGAGATCAATGGTACTAATTCAAGCGGACGTAGGTTGGCGGTGAGCTTGCGAACCCCAACAACATTGACCACGGAATACACAGAATACACGGAACACAAAGACAAATTCCGAGTGCCGTTCTTTCCGTGTATTCCGTGTGTTCCGTGGTTCATAACGAAACAACTACTCCGCCTTCACCCCCGAAGCCTTCACCACTTTGCCCCACAATGCGTAGTCCGCGCGGATCTGCTTATCAAACTCCTCGGGCGTGCTGGACGACGCGTTCATGCCCAGCACCTGAATGCGCTGCTGCACGTCGGGCATTTGCAGCGCGCGCACGATGGCGCTGTTCAACGCATTGATGATGGGGCGTGGCGTAGCCGCAGGCGCCAGCACACCGTACCACTCGATCACGTTGGCGAATTCGGGAAAGCCCGCTTCGGCGGCAGTGGGCACGTCACGCAGGGCGTCGATGCGGTTCGCGCCGATGATACCGATGGCGCGCAACTTGCCTGTTTTGACATGCGGCACCACCGAAGTCGGATTGGAAATCATGGTGTTGATGTTGCCGCCCAGCAAATCAAGCACCGCCGGTCCCGCGCCCTTATAAGGAATGTGCGTCATGTTCACACCGGCAGAAAGTTTGAACAATTCACCCGCCAGATGTTGCAACGAAGCGCTCGAAGCAAACGTAAGCTTGCCGGGATTCTGCTTGGCATACGCCGCGAGTTCCTTCAACGAAGCCGCAGGCACGGACGGATGCGCGGTCATGATCATCGGTTGCTGCGTGAGACGCGTGACCGCGGCGAAATCACGCAAAGTGTCGTAGCCCGCCTCGCTATAGATATGCGGGTTCACCACGATGGGGCCGGAGTACGCAAACACGATGGTGTAGCCATCGGGGGCCGACTTCGCGGCGAGCGCCGTGCCGAGACTGCCCTGCACGCCGCCGCGATTGTCGATGATGACTTGCTGTTTCCACATCTCGATAAGTTTTGGCGTAACGATGCGCGTCACCGCGTCGGTGCCGCCCCCCGGCGGCGCGGGGACGATCCAGCGCACCGGCCGCGATGGAAAGCTGTCTTGCGCAAGCGCGGGTATTGCACTGGCAAACAAAATATAAAATGTTGTTTTTAGAATATTTTTCATCGCATCCTCCTCAGGAAACCGGACTCGTTGCTGCGAGTATACTCGGAGAAAGTTTAACCACCCTGGAAGTAACCATGCCGCCCACGCTAAAAGGAAAAACCGCACTGATTACCGGCTCCACCGGCGGCATCGGCGAAGCGTTCGCGCGCGCGTTCGCGGCAGAAGGCTGCATCGTGATGCTGAACGGCATGGGCGACGCCGCCGCGATTGAAAAATTGCGCGCGTCGATTGCGCGGGAACACGGTGGAAAAGTCGCCTACCACGGCGCGGATGTCGGTGTGCCCGCCGAGATCGAAGCCATGGTGCATGAAACTGAAAAGCAATTCGGCGGCGTCGATATCCTGGTCAACAACGCGGTGGTGCGGCACTACGACAAGATCGAGGATTTCCCGGTCGACAAATGGGATCGCGCCATCGCGGTCGATCTATCGGCGGCGTTTCACACCATACGCCTCACCCTGCGCGGAATGAAGCAACGCGGCTGGGGACGCATCATCAATATGTCGTCGATACACGGTCGCATGGCAGTGCCCAACCGCGTCGATTACGTCACCGCCAAGCACGCCATTATCGGCATGACGCGCGGCGTTGCGCTCGAATGCGCGGACAGCGGTGTCACTATCAACGCGCTGATGCCCGGCTGGGTGCTCACGCCGCACGCCGAAGGCCAGATTGCGCGGCAGATGGCCGCCACCGGCGATAGCCGCGAAAAAGCGCTGGATGCGCTGATGAAAGTACGCCAGCCCAGTCAGCGGCCAATCATGCCCTCCGACATTGCCGCGTTCGGCGTGTTTCTGTGCAGCGGCCCCGGTGCGCATATCAACGGCGCCGCGCTGCCCATCGATGGCGCGTGGCAGTCGGGCTTTATGCTGACCGCCGGGAATTCAACGCAGGCGACGTGATTTCGAGGATATACTGAGGAAAATCGGACTCGCACCACATCGCAGCAGCAATCCATTCCATCCTCTCGCTGGAAAAAATCCGCGCTTTTCCAAGCAGGCGCATTCGTTAATTATTAACGTAACTATCTGTTTTTAAACATTTTTATGAACGCCATCCCTACCATTGACAGCCACGGC
>JANMXV010000879.1:0-1652 GCA_031381325.1 Betaproteobacteria bacterium
GGCTATTTCAGCAAAGGCATTGCTATGCTACGGGAACTGAAAGCGGCCGGCATTCCGGTGCATAAGAACGTGACACGGCTCGCGATGCGTGGCGACACGCAGGTGCGCGAGATCGAGTTCGACTGCGACCGCAAGACTCATCGTGAGCCGGTGGATCTTGTGTTTCTGCATCAAGGCGTGGTGCCCAACGGCAATCTGGCGTGGTCCATTAACCTCGCGCATGATTGGGACTTAGCGCAGCGCTGTTTTCACCCACGGCTTGATGCCTGGGGCCGTTCATCTGTACCAGCGATATCAGTGGCCGGCGACGCCGCTGGCATTGTGGGCGCAAAGGGCGCGGAAGCCATGGGACGCGTTACCGCATTGGCCGCTGCGATGGATCTCGGCAAACTGACTGTCGATGCGTGCAACGCTCGTGCAAGGGAAGCGCATGCCATGCTTGCCAGGCATCGCGCGGCGCGACCCTTCCTCGACGCACTGTATCGTCCCGCTCAACGCTGGATTGCGCCTCCCGATCCCGACACGGTGGTGTGCCGCTGCGAGGAAGTGCGCGCCGGCGAAATACGCCGCCTGGTCACACTGCAAAACTGCCCTGGTCCCAATCAGATGAAGTCGTTTGTACGCTGTGGCATGGGGCCATGTCAGGGAAGGCTCTGCGGATTGACTACGGTCGAATTGATTGCTGAATGTCGTCGCGTGCCGGTGCGCGAGGTCGGGTATTATCGAATACGTCCCCCGGTGAAACCCGTCACGGTGGGTGATTTGGCGGCGCTGGATGTTGCCACGCGCAATGACGCTGTTGGTCTGTAACGGAGAGTTTATGTCCACCTATCGTCCCACCATTACCGGCGCGCGTCATATGATTTCCGCCGGGCACTATTCAGCCGCGCATGCAGGATTCCAGATACTTGAGGCGGGCGGGAACGCCATCGACGCGGGCGTGGCGGCCGGCATTGCGCTGGGCATTCTGCAAACGGATCGGGTGAACTTCGCCGGCGTCGCGCCCATCATGATTTACCTCGCGGAAAAACGCGAAGTGATCAACATCGACGGCCTCGGTACCTGGCCCAAGGCCGCGTCTATCGAATATTTTCACGAAAAGCATGGCGGCACAATGCCGCCCGGCATACTGCGCACCGTCATGCCCGCGGCGCCGGCATCGTGGATTATGGCGCTTGAACGCTATGGCACGATGAGCTTTGGTGAAGTCGCGCGCGAAGCAACACGCCTCGCCCGCGACGGTTTCGCGATGCATGGCTTCATGGCCGACTACATTGCCGATCACGTTGAGAGTTACCGGCGCTGGCCGTCAAGTGCAGCGGTGTTTCTGCCCCATGGCCGTCCGCCCCACGTAGGCGAACGCTTCGTGCAATCGGAGCTGGCGCGATCCCTGCAATACATGATCGATGAAGAAGCCGCGCACAGCAGCAAGGGCCGTGCAGCGGGACTCCAAGCCGCGCGCGATGCATTTTACAAGGGCGACATAGCACAGAAGATCGCGCGCTATCACAAGGACAACGGCGGCTGGGTTACGCTGGAGGACCTTGCCGGATACGAGGTGAGCTTCGAAAAACCGGTGCGTACCAAATTTCAAGGTGTGGAGGTCTACGCCTGCGGACCATGGACCCAGGGACCGATGTTGCCGCAGACGC
>JANMXV010000009.1:0-4361 GCA_031381325.1 Betaproteobacteria bacterium
ACCTCAAGAGCGTGCGCGCCTACCTGTTCAAGGAATACTTCCAGCAGTTTTGGGAATACGACTCGCCGGCTTGGGCGGGCAAATTCATCGATCAATGGTGTGGTGAAGTGATGCGCTCGCGCATCGAGCCGCTTAAGAAGTTCGCACGCACGATGCGCAGTCACCGGGAACTGCTACTGAACTATTTCCGGGCACGCAAGGAGTTTTCCAGCGGCGTTATCGAGGGTCTAAACAATAAAGCCAAAGTCACCATGAGAAAATCATACGGATTCCGGACCTTCAAGATGACAGAACTCGCCTTATATCATGTACTTGGAAAACTACCTGAGCCAAAACTCGCCCATAGTTTTTACTAACGAACTATTTTTCTGGTCGGATGCTGACCGCCCGGCGTGAGTGACTCAAAAAAATCGGCCTGTGTTTTCAGAGGCCGGTTTTATGGTCAGCGAATAATCGCCGAGGGTGGTGGGGGCGCAGACCCCGGCGGCGGCGGTGCATTGTAGTAAGGCACCTGTGCTTGCGGCGGTGGCGGCGGTTGGTAAGCCGACGGCGCCGGTGGCGCGTAGTACGGTTGCGGCGCGGGTTGCGCTTGCATGGCGGGGCGCGAGGATGCCATGCCGCCTGGAACGGCGACGCGATGGCCCTTGGCATACATGCATTGCGAATACCCGTTGTCGTAGCGACGCTGTACTACGTAACCAGACTGATTGCCTGCGGACGCGCCGCTCAGCGCGCCCAATAGCAAGCCTACGCCGGCACCGGCTGCGGCGCCCTGGCCCGTGCCGCCGATGGCCGCGCCGGCTGCGGCACCGATGACGGTGCCGACGACCGCGCTATTGACCGCGCTGCTTTCCTGCGCTTGTCCAGGCGTTGCGCCGGAGGATTCCAGGGCATACTGCCGGCACGTCGCATCATCGGCACGGAATTGATCAAAATCCTTGCCCGATCCGGGCATCGCCATGCGGCTGGGCCCGGTCGGGATTGTGACGCACCCGGCAAGCCCTAAGACCAGTACTGCCAACAAGGGTATCGCTGTAAGTTTTTTAGTCATGACCATTGGCGGATTGCTTTATTGAGGTGCGTGCGGCGCAACGCGCTGCCAGGGCGTCGCGCAGTTTTGCACGTGCGGGTAATAGGTTTGCGTGTCCTGGCAGAAATACCAGTACTGTTGCGGCGCCTGCGCTTGCGGCGCGGACGACGGCGGCGGTGCGGAGGGCGCGCCAGCGTAGGGGGCCTGCTGCTCTACGTAAACGGAGGGCTGTTCCACGACCGGCGGATAATAAGCGGGGGCATAGCCGTAGTAGGGGTAGCCGGCGTAGGGGTAGCCAGGGTACCCGTAGGGGCCATAGTAGTAGGGCCGGGAATACGCATAGGGCGCGGCGAGAATACTCGCACCGAGGATACCCGCGCCGAAGTAGACGCCAACTCGGGCGCCACCGCCACGATGGAATGGGCGTGCATCCGCGTCCGTGGATACAATCGCCATTGATCCAATAGCGGCCAGTCCGACTAAAGTTGCTGCTACAAAGTTTTTCATTTTATTCTCCAATTTGCGGCTAGAGCTAATAACGCCCAATCATAGCCGTCCGGATGACACCTGTCGTAGCGATTTTGTTACAAAATGTAACCACTTGTTTTTAAATGGGAATATTGTATTAATTGGAGTGCCTGAATGCATCGGTCACAGCCCCTTCAGCCAAATTGCCGGACGGAAGGACGTCGATCCAAGCTTGCCTCAAAAATACAATAAAAACAATAGCTTGTGCGGCTATCCCCGTAGTCCGTGACGTCGCTCTTGATTTGGACGCCGCGCGCATGACACAGTTCACCCCGAAACTTTGGAGAATCCATGAATCCCCCGGAATCCGCGCCGAACCTGATTGTGCATGACCAGCCCGTCGCCAGCCGCGCCGGCGAAACCTACTGGGGCAGTGATCCCATCGCTATGATGTTGCGCGAGTTGGGCGTGCCGTATATCGCGCTGGTGCCCGGCGCGAGTTATCGAGGCTTGCACGACAGTATCGTCAATCTGCTCGGCAATCGCGCGCCGCAAATGGTGTTGTGCGTGCATGAAGAAACCGCAGTGGCAATAGCGCATGGTTACGCCAAAGTCACTGACAAAATGATGGCGAGCGGCCTGCATGCCAACATCGGATTGATGCGCGCGACGATGGCGATTTACAACGCGTGGTGTGATCGTGCGCCGATACTGATATTGGGCGCGACCGGGCCGTGGGACGCCGCCCAACGCCGCCCCTGGATCGACTGGATACACACCACCACCGATCAGGGCGGCCTCATCCGCAACTTCACCAAATGGGACAACCAGCCGGGTTCGGTCGGGGCCGCGACGGAAGCCCTATTGCGTGCCTCGCAAATCGCGCAGACCGCGCCCAAGGGCCCGGTGTATATCAATCTCGAAGTCGCAATGCAGGAGGGCAAGCTCGGCCCCATGCCGGAACTGCCCGACCCTGCGCGCAACGCGCCGCCGCAGTCGCCGCAGCCTTCTGCCGATTTGGTGGCTGCTGCGGCCCATCTGCTGTCGAATGCAAAAAATCCGGTGATACTCGCCGGGCGTTGCTCGCGCAGCGAGGCCGGCTGGAACGCGCGCATCGCGTTGGCTGAAAAACTCAACGCGCCGGTGTGTACTAACATCAAATTGGCCGCCGCGTTCCCCACCGATCACCGCTTGCACGCAGCGCCTCCGGGCGCATATCTCACCGACGAAGCGCGCGCGATGGTGCGTGAGGCCGATGTGGTGTTGTCGCTCGACACTCTCGATCTCGCCGGCACGCTGAAGCAGGCTTTCGGTGAAAAACCCGTGAGCGCGAAAATCATTCAGGTGTCGTGCGACCAACACAGCCATCGTGGCGGCGGCGCCGATCACTTTGGTTTGCCGCCGATGGATGTATATTTGATGTGCGAAACCGACGCGGTCGTACCGTTGCTGTTAGACGCCGTGAGTGCGCGTGCAACACTACCCAAGGCGCCTGCCGCACCCGCGCTGAAGCCGGCGCCTGACGCGGTTTCACTGCGCGGCGTGGGCCTTGCACTGGAGCAGGCGACGAAGGGCGTTGAGGTTTGCTACACCCGCTTCCCGCTCGGCTGGAACGGCGCGTACACGCATTTTCGGCATCCGCTGGATTACATCGGCCATGATGGTGGCGCCGGCGTCGGTTCAGGCCCCGGCATGACAGTCGGCGCGGGCCTCGCATTGAAAGGCAGCGGACGCATTGCGGTTGGCCTCGTCGGCGACGGCGATTTTTTGATGGGCAACACAGCGATCTGGACCGCGGCGCATTACCAGATTCCGTGCCTGATGATCGTGTGCAACAACCGTTCGTTCTACAACGACGAACGCCATCAAGGCCGCATGGCAGCAAACCGCGGCCGCCCCGAAGAAAACCGCTGGATCGGCCAGCGCATCGACGATCCGCCGGTGGACATAGCGGCGATGGCGCGCTCGCAAGGCGCGCTCGGCATCGGCCCCATTGAAAAGCCCGATGATATTTTGCCGGCGATACAGCAAGGCATCGCCGCCGTGCGCGCGGGCGCGGTGTGCGTGATCGATATGCGGGTGTTGCCGGGTTATGATACGCGGGCGTAGCGTGGAATCAGTGCCTGCGCGCAATTGCCCAGATCAGCCTATTTTTTCAGCGTCAACCGCACCAGCTTATCCGCACGCTCCTGCTTTTCCAGATCGCGGCACGTAGCAACAATTTCCTCATACTGCGCCGCCGGAATCGGCAATCCGGAAACGATGCCGCTGATGCGCTGCGCATGGGTATTGAAATCCCAGATGAACTCGCGCCCGGTGGATTGTTTGGTATAGCTTTTTCCGTCCTTGGTGAAGATGGTGAAGCGCGGGCCGAAAAGCGTCATTTTGTGAGACGGGATGATGGTTACGCGATGCATCAGTTCCAGCACTTCGGGCGGCGCGTCGGCTTCTTCAATTTTTTGGCCGGCCAGCACCGGGTAGCCGCGCTTGACCACGCCGTAGGCTGTGAAAAACGCCGTGCCGCCGACTCTTGCTTCGCCGTCTTCGCGGCGGCTGGTGAAGGCCGGGCTGGGGTATTGCGTTTCCAGCCAGTTGACCACCGCTTCGACGCGCGCCACGTCTTGGTGGCGGATGTTGTTTTCCGTGCAGATGGCGGCGGGCACTTCGATGTGCGCGATGTTGTAACCGGCGGTGTAATAGATGCGGTAGAGGGTCTCCAGAAACATCCAGTCTTTGCCGAGATTCGCGGTAATTTTATCGAGACTGGTGTGCGTATCGCCGGTGAAGCTATACGTGAGCACACCTTTGTTGTTGCCGGTGAATGCATGATAAAAACCGGCGTCGCCTTCGAGCACGGTTTCGC
>JANMXV010000020.1:0-3258 GCA_031381325.1 Betaproteobacteria bacterium
TAAAACGATTGCTTAAGGTTTAGCGGATGCGGTTCGACGCTGCTGCGCCCGCCGCCATGCTTGCGTGCGCATCGTGCATTGCGGCCGCGCAAAATTATCCGACGGGCCCCGTACGCGTGGTCGTTCCTTTCCCCGCCGGCGGCGGCGTCGACAGCGCCGGGCGCCTGCTCGCCGCACGGCTCACGGACAGTTTCGGCAAATCGTTCGTCATCGAGAACCGCGGCGGCGCCAATACCGCGATTGCGACCGAGATGTTCGTGCGCATGCCGCCCGACGGCTACACCATTCTGCTCAACGCGCCGGGGCACGGCACCAACCCGTCGCTGATGAAACTTAACTTCGATTCGGTGCGGGATTTCGCGTTTATTTCGCTGGTGGCGGAATCGCAGAATCTGGTGGTTGTGCATCCGTCGTTTCCACCGCGCAACGTTAAGGAACTGATCGCTATCTCGAAGCAACGCCCCAACGACATCAACTACGGCTCCTCGGGCGTGGGCACCACGGTGCATCTTTCCGCGGAGTTGTTCCAATACATGACCGGGGTGAAATGGGTGCATATTCCGTACAAGGGCGGCGGCCCGGCGATCATCGATTTGCTCGGCGGTCATCACGTGCTGTATTTCGGCAACGTACCCAGCGTCATCCAGCATGCGCGCAGCGGAAAACTGCGCGCCCTAGCGGTCACCGGGTCTAAGCGTTCGTCTGCCGTGCCTGATATACCGACCGTAGCTGAAAGCGGCGTACCAGGATTTGAAGTCACTACGTGGTATGGCGTGGCCGCGCCGGCCAAAACGCCGCGCGCTATCGTCGACCGGCTGAACAGCGAAATCGTGCGTGCGCTAAATTCCCCTGACTTGCGCACGCAACTGACAAACGGCGGGGCCGACCCGGCCGGCACCACGCCGGAGCAATACACCGTCTACGTCCAGAATGAAATCGCAAAGTGGGCGAAGGTGATCAAGGCCGCGGGCATCAAGGGTGAATAGTTGGGTTTGAAGTTCAAGGAGAGTTTTTGATGAAAGTGTTGTTCAGTATCGCGTTTGTTTTCGCGGCGGCAGTGGCTCAAACGCCTGTGATAGCCCAGCCCGATTCGACAGGCTCAGGACAGGCTTATCCCGCCAAAGCGGTGCGCATGATCGTGGGTTTCCCCGCCGGCGGCACCTCCGACATCATGGCGCGCCTCACCGGGCAAAAACTTTCCGAGGCGTGGGGACAGACCTTCATCATCGACAATCGCCCCGGCGCGGGCGGCAACATCGGCACTGAACTGGTGGCAAAATCGGCGCCCGACGGCTACACGCTGCTGGTGTCGCCCGGCAGCACGCTCACCAGCAACCCGGCGGTGTATAGCAAAGTGCCGTTCGACACCGTGCGCGACTTTGCACCGGTGACCATCATCGCCGGCGTGCCCAATGCGCTGGTAGTGCATCCGTCGGTGCCGGTAAAAAACCTGAAAGACCTGATCGCGCTGGCAAAATCACGCCCCGGTCAACTCGCGTATGCCTCCACCGGCGCGGGGCAATCCACGCATCTGTCGGCGGAACTGTTAAAGCTCTCGGCGGGCATCAACATGATTCACGTGCCGAACAAAGGCAGCGCGCCCGCGTTAACCGATGTCGTCGCCGGACAGGTATCGGTGATGTTCGACAACCTGCCGTCGGTGCTGCCCTTCATCAAGTCCGCGCGCTTAAAGCCGCTGGCGGTGTCGAGCGCGACGCGTTCCCGCGCACTACCTGAGCTACCGACAGTAGCTGAATCCGGCTTGGCCGGTTTCGACGTCACGGTGTGGTTCGCAGTGCTCGCGCCGGCCGCCACACCGCGCGAAATTGTGAATCGCTTGAACACCGAAATCGTCAAAGCCATCAAGACACAAGACATGCGCGAGCGCCTCGCGCAACAAGGCGCCGATCCGGTGGGCAACACGCCCGAAGACTTCGCCGCCGTCATTAAGCGCGACCTTGCCAAGTGGGCGAAAGTGGTCAAGGATGCGGGCATCAAACTGGATTGAACCGCGATGTTTGTCTCACACACAAGCGATGGTTTGAAAAAGGAGACCCGCAAGTGGATTTCAATGATGATGAGCACATTGACGTTTGTCAGAACCTCGAGGTGGCCCTTAAGCAACAGTACGAACTTCAATCCGACCTTACGGACACCCTGTGTATCTTTGCGCTCGACGCCGCAAAGACGGCTATCAAGCAACGCAGCGGCTACGCCAAAAATGAAAAGGTCACCGACCATCCGCTCGCACAGGGTGTCATCGCCTGGTGTGTGTTCGTCGGCGAGCAGCGGATAGGTAAAGTGAATAACCTGACGCTCAAGGACTACCTGAATCTAATTGATAAGATAAAACGGAGCGTGAAACGGCATTCGACAGATGGTCAGCGGGCTTATTAGGAGTTCATCAAAGACTACGTTTGATCTCGCGAAGTGCGCACTGCAGCGCAACGCCCCACGGGCTTAGCGTTGCGCGGTAGCGCCGCCACCGGCGCAGGCGCGTTTATAAAACTCTTGGGAACATGTAAAAATAATGTTTAAAAACAAATACTTACTGTTGTTATGGGCACTGCCCGCTATAGCTGTTGGGCAACACTACCCCAGCAAACCGATCCGCATCATCGTCGCCTATACCCCCGCCGGTGCTACCGACATCCTCGCGCGCGCGGTCGGACAAAAGATGAGCGAGAGCTTCGGCCAGCCGGTGATTATCGAAAACCGTCCCGGCGCCAACGGCAACATCGGCACCGACGTTGCCGCCAAAGCCACGCCCGATGGCTACACGCTGCTGATGGTGACCGCAGGTACGCACGGCATCAACCCGAGTTTGTATCGCAAGCTGCCGTGGGACGCGGTGAAAGATTTCGCGCCGGTGAGCCTGGTGGCGATGGTGCCCAACATCCTGGTGGTCAACAACAGCGTGCCGGTGAAAAGCGTCAAGGAATTCATCGCGCATCTCAAAAGCAATCCGAATAAATTCAATTACGGCTCGCCCGGCAACGGCAGCACCGCGCATCTGTCGATGGAATTGTTCAAAACCATGACCGGGACAAACATGCAGCACATTCCCTACAAAGGCAGCGCCGGCGTGCTCACCGATGTGATGGGCGGGCAAATCATCGCCACCATGGACAATTTGCCGCCGTATCTGCCGCAAGTGAAGGCCGGAAAAATTCACGCGCTCGCAGTGAGCACCGCCAAACGCTCGCCCGCCGTGCCGGATATACCGACCGTCGCCGAAGCAGGGGTGGCGGGTTACAA
>JANMXV010000096.1:0-1830 GCA_031381325.1 Betaproteobacteria bacterium
GATTGGTCATTGTGTACGGCGTAAGCCGCCACCATCTGTGTATTTTTTGATCCGTCGTCCATGAACAATTGGATCGGGTAAAACGGTATTTCCACGCCGGTGGTGCCGCCCATCGCAATGCCCAGGCTGTCGTTGCGCACAATGGCGAACTTGAGCATGTTATCGTCGGTCATACGGTAGAGTGTGCCGCCATCCGCGTTGGTCACGTCTTTCGCAGCCATTAATATGGCCTCAAGCAGCTTGTTGATATCGCGCTCGCGCGACAGCGCAACGCCAATGCCCAGCAGTTGTTCAAACCGGTCGGTCAGATCCGAGTGATTCGGCGCCGGCATTCTTTGATTCATTCTGACGTTACTCCATTTACTTGATGCACACCGCGCGCACCTGCTGAATATCGGTAATGCCTTGCAGGACTTTTTCAATGCCGTCCTGTTTCAGCGTGCGCATACCTTCTTCAAGTGCGGTGGCAAACATCTGAGCGACGCGAGCGTGCTCCTGGATGTTTTTCTTGACGCGGTCGGTGCCGATCATCAACTCGTGCAGGCCTACGCGCCCCTTGTAGCCGGTGCCGCCGCACGTATCGCACCCCTTGGCCGTATGCAGCACCAGATGACCATTCTGATCGCCGAATTCCTTACCCCAGAATTCCAGTACTTTTGCACGTTCGCCTTTCGGGTCTTTATTCCACGACTCTGTGTTCATCAGTTCCAAAGAGTATTCTTCGAGCAGCATGCTTACTTCTTCATCCGTGGCAGGATGCGGTTCCTTGCACTTTGCGCACAGGCGCTTGGCGAGGCGCTGCGCCAAAATGCCCAGCAGCGCATCGGCAAAGTTAAACGGATCCATGCCCATATCCAGCAAGCGGATGATCGATTCCGGCGCGCTGTTGGTGTGCAAGGTTGCAAATACCAGGTGACCCGTGAGTGAGGCCTCGATACCGAGAGAGACCGTCTCCTTGTCGCGCATCTCGCCGACCATGATGATGTCGGGATCGGCGCGCAGAAACGCTTTCATAATGATTGAAAATTCCAGCCCGGCCTTTTTGTTGATTTGAACCTGGCGCAGGCCTTTCTGGGTAATTTCAACCGGGTCTTCAGCGGTCCAGATTTTAGTATCCGGCTTGTTAAGATAGCCGAGCACCGAGTGCAGCGTCGTGGTTTTCCCGGAACCCGTTGGGCCGCAAACGAAAAACAGGCCGTAGGGTTTTTCGATGGCTGTTTTGCAAAGCTGTTGATTGCGCTTGGAAAGACCCAGCTTGTCCAGTGGTATCGGTTCGCCCGCGGCGAGAATACGCATTACGATGTCTTCAACACCGCCCGCGGTCGGTATGGTCGCAACCCGCAATTCAATATCCAGCGGCCCGAATTTCTTGAATTTGATCTTGCCGTCTTGCGGCTTGCGGCGCTCCGAGATATCCAGGTCGCACATGATTTTGAGCCGCGCAGCCAGCGCGTTGCGATAGCTCGCGGGCACCTGAATATAGGGCGTCAGCGAGCCGTCTTTGCGAAACCGGATTTCTGTCTTGCCTTTGCCGGGATAAGGTTCGATGTGGATATCCGATGCGCCCTGCTGGTAGGCATCGATAATAACTTTGTTAACCAGCTTGACCAGCTCGTTGTCGCTGGCGGCACTCGCGATGTCATCGCCGCCGGCCTCCCCAATGTCCATTTCCTCATCGAGACCGCCCAGCAGGTCGTCGATATTGCCGGAATCCTGCAATGCTGAAGAACCGCCGAACATCTGATCCAGCGTGGTAATGAATTCGCGCTGGGTGGTGACGCGGTAGACGATCTTGTTTTTCGGATAAACGTTGGCGACCATGCGGGACGT
>JANMXV010000117.1:0-5156 GCA_031381325.1 Betaproteobacteria bacterium
CATCACGTTCATGCTGAGCGTGCATCCTTCGCTGCCCGCGAAGTCGGTCAATGAATTCATCGCGCATGTGCGCACCGTGCCGGGCAAGCTCTCCTATGCAAGCGGCAACGTCAGCGCCATTGTGATGACGGCGAGCTTCACGAAGACGCACGGGCTCGACATGCTGCACGTACCGTACAAAGGTGATGTTGCCGCCGTCGGCGATTTTGTCGCCGGACGCGTGCAGGTGATGTTCTCGTCAACCAGCTTTGTGGGTCTGATCCGCGAAGGGCGGCTGCGCCCGCTGGCCGTCACCCTGCCCAAGCGCAGTCCGCTGCTGCCCGACGTGCCCACCCTGGAAGAAGCCGGTGTCCCGCCGATCCCGCTGCAAGTGTGGGCCGGGCTGTTTGCGCCGGCGCGCACGGCAAAAGAAATCGTCACGCGCCTTAACCGCGAGTTGAACGCCGTACTGCGCGGCGCGGAGGCGCGCGCGCTGCTCGAACGCGAAGGCATCGTGCAGCAGGAAATGTCCACCGATGAACTCGCCGCGCACGTCAAGGTGCAGCTCGACACCTGGGGCCGCGCCATCCGCGAAGCGGGCATTCCGCAGGAGTAAGTGTCGCATGGATGGCATTGCGGATTCCAGCATCTGGTCACCGTGTGCGTTTTTTACGCTACTCTGCGCGCCCGCAGCTTGAGAGTAGAATCCTCATTGACCGCGCACTAACACTTGGCATCCGACCTCCAATTCCTGCAACCCACAAGGAGACCCGCATGAACGCACCCATGACCGCAGCACCCAAAATCGAATGCTCGCCCGAAGAATGGGAAGCCCGTGTAGACCTCGCCTGCGCCTACCGCGCGGTGTCGAAGATGGGCTGGCACGACAGCATTATTTACAACCATATTTCGTCGCGCGTGCCGGGCACGAAATCGCACTTTTTGATCAACCCGTTCGGCCTGATGTATCACGAGATCACCGCTTCAAATCTGCTGAAGGTGGATCTCGACGGTAACAAGCTCACGCCGTCGCAGTATCCGATGTTGATGGCGGGCTTTGTGGTGCATCGTTCGATCCACATGGCGCGCGAGGATGCACATAGCGTGATTCACACGCACTCGAAAGCCGGCGTGGCCGTGGCGTGCCAGGAACAGGGCTTGTTGCCGATCAACCTCGGCGCGATGCATCTCCACGACAAAATCGCCTACTACGATGTTGAAGGCGTAACCAACGATACCGAGGAAAGCGACCACATCGCCGCCGCGCTCGGCAACAAAAATGTAGCGATTTTGCGCAATCACGGTCTGCTCACCTGCGGGCCGACCATGGGCCATGCGTTTCATCTGATGCGGCGTCTCGAAAGCGCCTGCGAAATCCAGGTGCTGGCGCAATCGGGCGGCGCGAAACTGATCTTCCCGCCGATGGATGTGATACGAAAAACGGCGACGCAGACCACGCAAATCGTGCAGAAAAAAGAAATCGACAAATCCGACGGCCCGGCGATGTTGTGGGCCGCAGTGCGGCGCTGGATGGAACAGATTGATCCGAGCTACATGCACTAAGTGTCGAGTCGGTTTTTTCAAGACTCATTGCGGCTGCCCTGTTTTCGGCAGCCGCGTTGTCATGGGCGCAGACCAAACCGCAGGGGCTGCCGGGTTGTTATGCGCTGCTGTCGCCTAGGGAATTAATTTCCCCAACGCTTTTCCCGGCGGCCATAATTTAGGCGAGCTGCGCTCGTACTGTGGGGCGTACGCGACAGCAGCACCTTCCGCGCCTAATGTCACCGCAGCATGCTGGCCCCAGCGCGGGTTGAATAGCATCGCGCGAGCGAGCGAAATGAAGTCCGCCTTGCCACTGGCTATGATTTCTTCCGCCTGCTGTGGATCGCTGATCAGGCCCACCGCACCCGTCGTAATGCCGCTTTCGCGTTTCACTCGCGCGGCGAACGGCACCTGATAGCCGGGGCCGACCGGCACTTTAGCGTCGAGCACCACGCCGCCGCCGGACACCGTGACGTAAGCCGCGCCCGCTTTTTTCAGTTCAGCGGCGTAGACCACCGCGTCGTCCGGCGTCCATCCGCCCTCGGCGAAATCGCTGCCGGAAATTTTCGCGCCCATGAATTTATCCGCGGGCCAGGCTTCGCGCATCGCGCGAAACACCGCCAGCGGCCAGCGCATGCGATTGGCGAGACTGCCGCCGGATTCGTCGCTGCGTTTGTTCGAAAGCGGCGACAGAAACTCCGAGAACAAATAGCCGTGCGTGGAATGCAGTTCAACGAAATCCAGTCCAATGCGCGCAGCGCGCTTGACCGACGCGACACAGGCCTGCTTGATGTGCTCCATTTCTGCCGCGCTTAACGCGTGCGGCATCGGCCAGTCGGCGGCCAACGGAACTGCCGAAGGCGCTTCGGTAGTCCACGCGCCTTCTCCCGGCTTCAACGCGCCACGACCATTCCACGGACGGTGCGCGGACGCCTTGCGACCGGCATGCCCTAACTGGATACCCAGAACGATGGGCGAAATGTTACGCACGGATTTCACCACGCGCACCATCGCTTCCTCGTTGGCGTCGCTGAACAAGCCCGTACATTGCGGCGTGATGCGGCCTTCGGGCACCACACCGGTCGCCTCAATCACCAGCATCGACGCACCGGATAACGCCAGATTGCCCAAATGCATCATGTGCCAGTCGGTCATCGACCCATCGATGGCGCTGTACTGACACATCGGTGCAACGGTGATGCGGTTGGGCAGCGTGACATTGCCGATTTGCAGCGGCGAAAAAAGTTTGCTCATGATTTACCTTTAAAAACAAAACGAAAACCATTAACCACAGATGAACACTGATACACACAGATAAATTCAAAAACAAATCAATTACAGAATCAACCGCTTTTGACTTTGGTTCTATCTGTGTTCATCTGTGTTCATCTGTGGTTAAAAAGCTCTTCCAAGTTTATCGAAAATACCCCAGCCACCACCACCACAAATAATCAAGCGGCAGCAGCACAAAAATCGAGATCAGCGCCAGCGGCAAGGTGAGCCGCAACGTTGAACGCAGCGGAATGCCTGCCACCTGCACGCCTACCATTACCGGCGGCGCCTGATACGGCAGGATCATCGTTGAAAATCCAACCACCGCGATCATCAGCGCGGCTTCGATGCGCCAGCCGGCGGCTTGCGCCATTTGCGCGGCCAGCGGCGCCAGCAATGCCGGTTGCGCCGGATTGGTGGTAAGCAATCCGGTGACCGTGCCGAATAGCGCGAGCTTGAAAAAATTAACCGCATCATTACCGGGCTGCACGTTGAGCATGCCCAGCATCGCGCCGCCGAGTGCGTTGCCGACGCCGCTCTCCTGCATCACCGCGCCAAAGCCTAATATCGCGCCCACGTAAAAAAACGAGCCCAGCTTGACGCGTTCGGGAAACGTGTCATGCGGCACCACGCCCACGCGCGGCATGAGAATGATGATCGCCGCGGTAAGCGCGATCCAGCCGGGCCGGATGCCATGCAAAAAATCGGTGGCCCACAGCGCCAGCGCGGTGATCAGTATCGCCGTGAGCCGGCGTTCTTCAGGCGACATGGGCTTGCGCGGCTCACTCGTATCCGGTGCGCGCGTGACCGCCGGAAACAATTTACACAGCAGCACGGCAATGATCGCGCCCTTGAACACGCCGAGCACCGGAAAATGCATGCGTAAATAATCCGCGTAGATCAGCGGCTTGTTGTAGAGCGTTTCAGCAGCGCCCGCCAGCACCAGATTGGGCGCGTTAGCCGGCAACACGGTAACGCCGCACTGAAAACTCACGATGATCGCCGCCAGTGCCAGCGCGGTCTGCCCGTTGGAACCGGGCGCGAATCCAACGCGCGCGCCTGCCGCCGCAAATATCGGCAGCAGCAACAGCACGCGCGCCACGGTGGCGGGCATCACGAACGCGAGCAGCACCGCAATCGTCACCGCGGCGGCGATCAGCCCTTCGTAAGACAAGGTCGCGCGCGAAAACAAAACCTTCGCGAGGCGTTCGCCCAGCCCGGTGGCGCGCACGGCTTCCGCAATCACCAATCCACCGAGCACCAGCCACAGCGTGCCGGACGCAAATCCCGAAAACACCACGGCTGCGGGCGCGATCGCCAGCAGCATGCACAGCGCGAGAAATATAAGGCCGGTGAGATGTTCGGGCAGCGTGCCTACCGCCCAAAAACCGATAGCCAGCAGCAGCACAGCGGCCGCGTGCATGCTGTTCACGGTCATGCCCGCGGGAGGCGTTGTGAAGAACAATGCCGTTGCGACCGCTACCAAGGCCACAGTGAGGATATGAGTTACTTTCACGGCAACGGTATTTGAAAAAAACGTGAACGAGTGAAGGGGTGAATGAGTGAAGGGGGTACCCCTTGGTGCTTACCGGCTCATCTTGCCTAGGCAGAGAGTGCCGTACCCCTTTCACTCCTCACCCCTTCACCACTTCACAGAATTAATGAATCTCCGGATCCGCCGTCGCAGCCGTCTGATGCAGAAAATCAAAATCGCATCCTTTATCTGCCTGCGTAACGTGTTGTACAAACAGCGCACCGTAGCCGCGTTCGAAGCGCGGCGGATTGGGCTTCCATTCGGCGCGGCGGCGTGCGAGTTCAGTGTCGCTCACTTTGAGTTCGAGTTTGCGTGCCTCCACGTCCAGCTCGATGAGGTCGCCTTCGCGCACCAGCGCCAGCGGCCCGCCGACGTAGGATTCCGGCGCCACATGCAATACACAGGTGCCGTATGAAGTGCCGCTCATGCGCGCGTCGGAAATGCGCACCATGTCGCGCACACCTTTCTTCAATAGCTTCTTCGGGATGGGTAACTGTCCCCATTCGGGCATGCCCGGGCCGCCGAGCGGGCCGCCGTTTTGCAGCACCAGCACCGAGTTTTCATCTACATTCAGGTCGTCGCGGTCGATACGCGCGTTCATCTCGTTGTAATCCTTGAACACCACGGCTGGGCCGATGTGCTTGTGCAGACGCGCCTCGGCGGCGGTGGGTTTGATCACCGCACCGTCGGGCGCAAGGTTGCCGCGCAGCACGGCCAGCCCGCCGGTCGCCGATAGCGGATTCGAGCGCGGGCGGATAACGTCAGCGTTATAGGTTTTAGCACCCGCGATATTTTCGCCGATGGTCTTGCCGTTGACGGTCTGGCAATC
>JANMXV010000314.1:0-4014 GCA_031381325.1 Betaproteobacteria bacterium
GCAAGCGACAGCATCGGGTTGAGGATGATCATCGCGGCCTTGTTCGTGACCAGGCGAAACATATTAGCCTCCAGTGTTGCTTGGCCTATTGTGAACATCGTATCCAGGGTGTCGATGTCCGCGGTGCAGCGGCTGATGGCATCGCCGAGAGGCGTGTGGTCGAAATAGCTCGCCGGCAGGCGCTGCAGATGGTCGAACAGCCGTACGCGCAGGTTGCTGAGGACGCCTTGTGCCACGACCGCCGCCAGGTAGCCATAGACGAACGCGAGGCCCTGACCCAGCGTCATCGCCCCTAAGTACAAAAACGCCAGCACGAGCAGGCCTTCGCGCTTGCCGACCGCCAAATGATCGTCGACGATCCAGCGGATAAGCACGGGGGGCAACAGCTCGAATAGGGCGCCCGTCAGCACCAGCAGAGCGATGACCATGAGGATGCGCCACCGGGGGCGTACCAGCTCGGCGAGCTGACGCCCGAAGCGCTCGTGTGCAGCAGAAACGCCAAGCGTGGCGACGCTCATGTATCGACCTTCGCCACGGCCCGCTCACTGCACGCTTGCGCACGGTATATACGCGCGTACAGGCCTCCCCGCGCCATCAGCGCATCATGCGTACCTTGCTCCTCAATCCTGCCGTTTTCGAGCACCACGACACGATCAGCCTGCGGGAATGCCGCGAGTCGCTGGGAACATAGCAGTATCGTTACGCGTTCGTTCGTCGGTTGTCGCGCTCCAAAGGCCTCGCGCAGAGCCGCGACGATGCGCGTCTCCGTCTCGACGTCGACCGCAGAAAACGGGTCGTCTAACACCAGCAGACCCGGAGGATGTGGGGCGTAGGCCGCGATTGCCCGCGCCAGGCCCAGGCGCTGTCGCTGGCCGCCGGAAATGCGCACGCCGAGTTCGCCGATCGGTGTGTCCAGGCCACGCGGGAATTCAGCGACGTCGGTGTCGAGGGCCGCGATCTGCACGACCCGCGCAACGAACTCCGGGTAAGCGGCTTTTGTTGCCATGAGCACGTTATCCCGGATGGAACCTGAGAAAAGGTGTGCATCCTGGGGCAGGTAACCGACGAGTCCAGCTTCTTGATCCAGTGTAGAACCGTCTGCTGCGGATAGACGCACTTTGCCCGGCTCGATGGGGTAAATGCCTAGCAGGGCACGCGCCAGCGCGCTCTTGCCCGATCCCACCGCACCGGTCACCGCCACGAAACTCCCCGGCGCAATTTCAAGCGAAAAGTCGACGAGCGCAGGCCGGGTCGCCCCCGGGTAGGTAAAGGTGAGGTTACTCAGCGAGGCGCCGAGCGGACCATGCACTCCGCGCTCGCTTGTGTGTTTTCCCGTCATTGCATCGGTACTGACACCGGCGATGTGGCCGGGCTTGAAAGATGCGTATGGAGGCTCGTGCGCCACAGTAAGAGCCGGCGCGAGCATGGGTGCCAGCCGCGCGTAGGCGGCGCCGCCGCTCTGGATGGAATTGACCAGTTGCGGGATGCGAAATCCGCGCTCGACGAAGCGGATGAATAACGCCAGATATCCAACGAAGGCGCCAACGCTCATCGCGCCATTGATCACGCGCTCGCCGCCCTGCCAGATCACGAACACGATGCCTGACATCATCAGGGTGCTATATAGCGGCGGCAAACCCAGACGCAGGCGGGTCGCGCTCAGGTTGCGCTCGGCGAATGTCCGGGAGAACTTGTCGATCACGCCCGTCGCCGCTGCACCACGGCCGAAGAAGCGCAGCACGCGGAACCCGGAAAGTTGTTCCTGAATGCTCGCGGTCAACATGGCGTTCGCCTCCCTCGCACGAGTCGTTCGCGCTGTCACCCAGCGGCCCGAGGCGTGGGCAATGAGCATCGCAACCGGCACCGGCGCCAGCGCCAGCAGTGACAACTGTGCGTCGATGACGAACATCGCAACGAGGAAAGAACACGAGAAAAGAACGGTATCCCAGGTCTCGATGGTGAACTCCCGCACGCCGACACCAAGCACTTCGACGTCGCCGACTATGCGCGCCATCTGGTCGCCGATGGAGGTCTTGTGCAGGTCGGCGAGCGGCCGCGAGAGCGCCCCGCGCAGGGCATCGGCGCGCAGGTTGGCGCGAATGCGGGCGTTGGCGGTCATCAGCCACCAGCGCTTGAGCACGCGCGGTCCTTCGGTAAGCAGCGTGCCCCCTATCAGCAGCAGCGCAGCCAGTGTCACGTCGTCGGGCGTCGCCTCACCCCGCTCCAGCGCGAGGGCCTTGTCAATTGCATTACCCAGCAGGATCGCCGGAAGGATCACCGCCGTGTTCATAATGATGCCGGCCAGCGAGCCGATGACAAGCTCGCCTGCGACCTGGCGAAAGTAAGCGCGCAGTTTCCAGAGATAGTTCACGTCGTCATGATTCCATTCAGTGCCCGGAACCGGCGCCGTAGCTGAAGTCATCGAACAGCGTGACGCTGTCTGCCTTCGTCCACAAGCCGACTGCGCCGGCACCCGCAATGTGGCTGTCCTTGAACTCGATATAGGTCTTGCCGTCCAGCGCTACTTTGATCGACTGGTCATTAAACTCCACGCGTAGCGTATGCCAGGCGTTGCCGGCGACCGGGGCATCGACGTATTTAAGCGTCTTCCGGCTGCCGTTCTCGGTGTAATAGAGCGACACGTTGTTTTCGAGCGCGTTAGCGCGCGCGACGTAGTAATTGTCGCCATCCTTGAAGCGCCAGATGATGCCGCCAGCCTGGTCTTGGTTACCGCTCAGCGGTTTGAATTTGACCTCGACATAGCCGTCGGCAAGCGAACTTTGGGTCAGTACGCAATAGGGGAACGTGCCGCTGCCGGACTGCTTGAGCACATTCGGTTTGCTGGGGGCCGTAGAATCCTGTTCAACCGTCCATTTCGGTGAGCCGCGCCCGGTGACGCCGGCGTTCCACTCCGCCGGCAGGCTGCCCGTTTTGTCGTTGTCGAAATTTATGCTTTCTGCCATGGCTGCTCCAGTCACTAAGGTTAAAAAATTAAGAAGGACATCTCTCTTTTGAGTCCTGCCCGCGAGTGAAATCAGGGGAAATCAAGATACGCCGGACGTTCTTTTCGGTTGCGGCACACAACGCCACGGTGCGTGGCCACCCGCCTTGTATGCGCTGATCCGGTGCGATCAATGTGCATGCGTTTAGGACGCGCTCTGATAGTTCGACTTCGTTAGCGCTCAAGGTGGCGACATCGATTCGCCAAAGGGATCCCTCGTGGGCGGTTAGCGCGAATAGTGCGCCGTCCGCGGCGAACGCAAGCGCACCAAAGCCGATGTCCCGGTTCGCCCCCGCATGCAGCGTGATTTCGTGCGCCTTAATGCCGAAGTCTTCCGCATCGATTTTCAAGAGCCTTGATTCCACGTTACTGGAGATAAACGCAGATCCTGATCGATCCAAAGCCATGTCGGGTGAGCAGACAAATCCTGCGACAGAGCGATTCGGTAATACGACTCGCCGGATCAACTGCTTTCCGGTAATGTCGTAGACATAAACATGGTCGAGGGCTAGCACCCACAGTCTGTTGCGCGCGGCGTCCACTTTGACGCGAAGCGCGCGCTGCTGGCCATGCTCATGTGCCTTGAGCAGGGCGCCATACGGCGCGATATCCTGTGCCGTGACCTCATACCGGTCTTTGTTGGAACGAGCAGCCGGAGCGTCGTGCTGGGCGCCGCCCGCGGAGGGCGAAGGATCGCTGCAGCCGGCCATCACAAGCGCTGCGATGAATGCGAGAGGAATTAAACCACTTCTGATTTTCATGCGCGCTCCTATCCCCTTGGGACTGGAGCAGCACTTGAGACAGAAGCGTCTTTTAGGACCGGGCGGCTGCCATCTACTATTAGTACCCGGCTGAGTTGCGTAGAAATTCCTACGAACTCACACGCGGCCACTTTAAATTACAGTGTTGTCGCTGTCAAGATAATTTATCGCACAGATGCCATCAATCATGCACGTTTAGTCTATATTTAATGAGAAAAATATAATTATTCCTTATATTTCAATAACTTATAA
>JANMXV010000168.1:0-1974 GCA_031381325.1 Betaproteobacteria bacterium
TCGCCATCGGAGCGCAGCACCAGTAGAAAGTGCGCCTGCCCCGGATATTTTTGTTGCACGCGCAGCGCGGCGGCCATCAGATTGTCGAGCACCTCCGGTTTGCTGCGCCCGACGAATGCCGACATATTAAGATGCATCACCAGCGCGTCGGGTTTGCCGCTGCAGTAGATGATGTCGAGTATTTTTTCGGCGACGCGGCCATCGTCCTGTTGCAGCGTGCCCACCGGGCAATCCACCGGGTTGGTAATGCTGGTACCGGGTGGCAGTTTGAGCGCCGCCAACGGCTCGATGGTGGACGCGTCAAACGGTGTTACATCCAAGCCCAGCCGGGCGTAGTAGTCTGTTGCCAGTACGCTGGTGCCGCCGCCGTTTCCGAACAGCGTGATGCGCTGCGTCGGCTGCGCGGTGTTGGGCCGCGGTTGTGACGAAAGCGACTGGAAGATCAGCAAGGTGTCGATAAATTGATCGAGCGTATCCACCAGCACGCATCCCGTTTGCCGCGCCAGCGCGACCCACACCCGGTCATCGCCTGCGAGCGAGCCGGTGTGCGAGGCGGCGGCGGCGAGACCCTGTCTTGTGCGCCCGCCTTTTAAAATGACCACCGGCTTGGCGGCTTTACCGGCACGCAGCACTTCAAACAAGCGCCTGCCATCTGTGGCGGATTCGATGTACATGCCCACCACTTTGGTCCGCGCGTCGGCAAAGTAGTACTCAACCAGTTCCGTCGACACCACATCGGCACAATTGCCCACGGTGATCAGCCCGGAAAACTTAAGGCCGCGCGCCAGTCCGCGGCGAATGATGTCGGTGCCCAGCCCGCCGCTTTGCGACACCACGCCGACACTGCCGGCTTCCTGCGGCCCCACCTCGGCAAACGTCACGCCACCGCGCGGCGTGAAAATACCGAGACAATTCGGCCCGATCAGGCGCATACCGCCCACCTGCGCGGCAGCCACCAGTTGCGCCTGCAATGCCTTGCCTTCGTCGACTTCGCCGAAGCCGCTGGAAATCACCTGCGCGAATCGCACGTGGCCTTTGGCTGCTTCCAGCATCGCGGGTATCTGCGCACCCGCTACGGCGATGTAGGCGTAATCAACCGGCAGCGGCGTATCCGCCAGCGTCTTGTAGGCGGTCAGTCCATCGATCTCCAATGCACTCGGATGTATCGGATAAATCGCGCCGCTAAAACCGAATTCCCGGATGCGGCGGATGAAATGATTGGGCAGCGCGCCGCCTTTGGCCGATGCGCCGATCACCGCCACGGTTTTGGGTTCAAACAGCGGTGTGAAGTCCTGCAGGATATTGTTTTTATTCATAACGGCGTGCTCAAAATAAACCGCGCATCAACCGCCACTGCAGCAAATTCCGACACGATTAACGGATTGATGTCAGCCTCCGTGATGTCATCGGCGTGCTGCATCAACAAACCAGCTTCACCACCGACTTTCAGCAGCACGTCGATGATCGCTGCGCGCGACACCGGCTTGCGCCCGCGCGCACCGGCGAGGATCGCAGCACCTTTCAGGTCATCCAGCATTTCTTCCGCATCTAGCCGCGTGATCGGACAAATGCGAAACGACACATCGGCCAGCACTTCGACAAAGATGCCGCCCAGCCCCACCATCACCAGCGGCCCGAACTGCGGATCACGCAAGCCGCCGATAACGATTTCCTGTCCGGCGGGCGCCATTTCCTCGATCAGATAACCGTCGATGCGCGCGCCCTTGATTTTTGGCGACGCGGCCATGGCGTTGATCGCGTCTTTGACTTCGGTTGCAGACTTGAGACCGATTTTAACGCCGCCCGCGTCGCTCTTGTGCAGAATGTCGGGCGACATGATTTTCACCACCAGCGGTGGATTGAGTCTTGCAAAGGCGGCGTCTACGCCGGTGGCGTCTCTTACCGTGGCCGATTGTGGAACAGTCACGCCATATCCAGCGAGCAGTGATTTTCCGGCGCGTTCATCAAGTGCAG
>JANMXV010000189.1:0-2433 GCA_031381325.1 Betaproteobacteria bacterium
GAATTGTCAGCAGCAAATTTTGTGAACGAGGCTGATTACCTGGCTTATTTTCGCTCGGAGTCTTATGCAAAAAATATTTCGGGTATTGAGATTGATCCGGCTGAGTACGTGGCGCGGTTTCGGGCGGGGAGCACACAGGAAGCGTTGGTGCGGTTCTAAGTTTTCGATGAACATTACCTTCAGCCGATTGCTCATTGCCCTGTGGTGCCTATCAAGCATCACTACATACGCCCAACCCCAATACCCCGCCAAACCCGTGCGCATCATCGTGCCCTTCGCGCCCGGTGGCGGCACCGACACCATCGCGCGAGTACTCGCTCAAAAACTGACGGAGACGTGGGGCCAAACAGTTCTCGTCGAAAACCGTCCCGGCGCTGGTGGCTTGATCGGCTTTGAATCCGTGCTCAAAGCGCCCGCCGACGGCTATACGTTGGGTGTGGGCACCATCAGCACGCTGGCGGTGATTCCCGCCACGCAAGTCAAGCCGCGCTACGATCCGCTGAAGGATTTCACGGCCGTGACTTTGATTTCGACGGTACCGTACGTGCTGATCGCGCATCCATCGTTGCCCGCTCGCACCTTGAGCGAATTCGTGAAGCTCGCGCGCAGCCAGCCCGGCCAGATCAGCTACGGTTCAGCCGGTTACGCCACCGGCACCCATCTCACCGCAGAGTATTTGAGCAGCGTTGCGGGCATGAAACTCGTGCATGTGCCGTATAAGGGCGACGGCCCCGCGCTGATCGACCTCATGGCCGGGCAGATTTCCACCGGCTTCTTCACTACCATCATCATGGGCCAGCACATCCGCTCCGGCAGGTTGCGCGGCATCGCAGTGATGTCCGCCCAGCGCTCACGCGAGTTGCCTGACGTGCCCACTGTCATCGAACAAGGCTACGCGGGCTTTGAATCGGAATCGTGGCAAGGCATTTCGGTGCGCGCCGGCACAGCGCCGGAACTGGTGCGCAAGCTCAATACCGACATCGTGCGCATCCTCAACAATACGGCCGTGCGCGCCGGCATCGAAGCACAAGGCAACACCGTCGCCCCCGGAGCGCCGGAAGATTTCGAACGCTTTATCGCGAAGGAAATTGCCAAGTGGAGGCGGGTGATTGCTGCGGCGGGGATACGCATTGAGTAAGGAACATGGAGCAATCCGTGCCATGAGTGGTATGCAGTGGTAGCATGTACGCAAAACTTTGTGAGTAAAGTAGAACATGGATATCCAACACGGCGCTGCGTTGCTCCATCGACAGATAAGCCGCCGCAAGTTGATAAGCAACGCGCTCAATCTGACTGGAGGAATCATGCTGGCTCAAACCATACCCGCATTGGCACAAACCGGGGCAGGTTCGGTGGTTGACACCACGTCAGGCAAAGTGCGCGGCGCGACCCGCGAGGGCATCCACAGCTTTAAAGGCATACCCTACGGCGCCAACACCGGCGGCAAAAACCGCTGGCTGCCGCCGCAGCCGGTGCAGGCGTGGACAGGCGTGCGCGACGCGCTCGAATACGGCCCGCGTGCGCCGCAGAACGAGCGTCCGGCAACTGAACCGCATCTGGCCTGGATACGCGACACGCGCGCCTATGGCGAGGATTGTCTCTTCGTCAATGTGTTCACGCCAGGTGTGAATGACAACCGCAAGCGCCCGGTGCTGGTGTACATCCACGGCGGCGGTTTCGTCAGTGGCGCCAGCAGCGCACCAGGACTCGATGGTCATAACTTCGCCAAACGCGGCGACGTAGTGCTGGTCTCGCTGAATCACCGATTGAATTTGTTTGGTCATCTTTCGCTCATTGAATCCGGCGACGGGCGTTACGATGATTCAGCCAACGTAGGAATGCTTGACGTAATTCAGGCGCTGAAATGGGTACGCCAGAACATCGCCAACTTCGGTGGCGATCCTGCCAACGTCAGCATTTCCGGCCAATCCGGCGGCGCCTCAAAAGTCGCGGTGCTGATGGTCATGCCCGATGCGCAAGGGCTGTTTCACAAAGCGATCATTCAGAGCGCCTCGTCGCTGTTGCGTATGGCAACGCCTGAAGCCGCTGCGCGCAATACGCATCATTTCCTTACGCAACTCGGTCTGGACACCGGCAACGTCGGCGCGCTGCTCGAGGTGCCTGCAGCCACATTGCTGCAAGCCATGCCCAAGGCTGTCGCCGCTGCTGGGCGCGTCGACAATTACCGTCCTGTGCTTGATGGACGTTCGCTATCCGTACACCCGTTCGACCCCGCCGCGCCGGACATCTCAGCCGGCGTGCCGTTGATGATTGGCTCCTGCGAAACCGAAATGACGTTTTCGTATTCGCAGGCGATGCGGAATTTTTCTTATAACGCTGAGCAGGCGCTGAATCGCATAAAGGGTTTTGTCGGTGTAGACGATGCACAGGCCAAACAACTGATGGATGTGTATCGCACATCGCGGCCCAATG
>JANMXV010000324.1:0-3870 GCA_031381325.1 Betaproteobacteria bacterium
TCCCCTTGAAAATTCCATGTTTATGCAACGGCATCTCCTGAAACAATATAACTATTTGTTTTTAAACACTTTTCAGCATAACACTAAGCCAGCATCCTGGCGATAATCTCAACGTTCGAGCGATCCCCGGCTTCAGCTCGCCACGCTCGATGCGCCGGCACAGTTCTACCACTGCATTGTTCGCTGGCGTTGGAATATTCGCTTCGCGTCCCTTACGCGCAATGTGACCGTTCAGAAAAGTTCGCCTTCATCGCCTCGACCTGCGCCGGCCATTGATCGATCAGCGATACGTTATAGCCCGCATGCGCCAGATCAGCGCCGATGCTGCTGCCGATGGCGCCAGTACTGAGAACCGCGATTTGTTTTTCCATTGCACGCTTCTCCGTATCAGTTGTTCCGTTCCAGCCACCCCGGTGCCGCGACGAAGGCCGCGGTGATCTCACGCGGACTCGTGTTGCGGTCAAGACCCGCCACCCTATTCAATACATGGGCTAGAGTTTCCGCAGGCATGGCATCCGCGACCGTATCTTTGAATAGCGCGGACAATTCATCCCAACTCATGCGCCGGTGCGGGCTGCCGCGTGGATGCGCCTCGCGCGCCTCAAACTTGCGGCCATCCGCCAGCGTGATGCTCACGCGAGACGGCACTTCTTCGGTGTTGGCGCCGGCTTCGACTTCGGCATCAAGCACGCAGCGCACGCGATTGGACAACGCACGCACCTGCGCATCCACCAGCGCCGTTTCGTAATCCTCGCGCCGCAACGCGGCCTGCGCGCCACGCGTGCGCCCGAGCGACAAGGCCATCGCCAGACTGAACGGCACACTCAGTTGCGCGCTTTGCAAATCCGGCGGATCAAGCTGCGTCAGCCGGCCCTGAATCACTTTCGGTATGCCCGCTTCAACATCGGTGATCTGCGCCGGCGTCAGGCCGTGCTGCGCGCCCAGCGAAAGTCCCGCATCGACAGTCGCCTGCAAGCGCCCGGCGCCCGCGTGAATTTTGGTGCTGACTTCCATCAAACGGTAGCCGCGTCCCAAGTCACTCGTGACCTTGAGCGGATCGGCGTTGCCCGAAAACGCGCGAAAAAATCCTGCCTCACCTTCGAGAATATCGCGCGGCCCCCAAATGCCCGCCTGCGTCAGCAGCGCAGCCATCACGCCGGACTCCGCACCGCGCGCGCCGTTAAGCCGCTTGGTCACGCCGCCAGAGTGATAAAACTGCGCCAGTCCGCCGGCGTAAGCACCCGCTGCGCCGAGCGCACCCGCCATATCCTGCGCGTTGAACTTGAGCAACTTGCCCACGGCCAGCGCCGCACCCATCGCACCGCAGGTGGGTGTTGCCATGAATCCGCGCTGAAATAACGCAGGCTGTGTGGCCAGGCCTATGCGTAACGATGCTTCGTAGCCGATGATCGCGGCTTCTAACAAAGCGCGGCCAGTGGAATTTTCGCGCTCGGCGACCGCCAACACCGCCGGCAAAATCGACGCGCCGGCATGATGCATCGAACCCACGTGCGTATCGTCCAGATCGCAGGCATGCGCATAAGCGCCGTTGACGAACGCCGCGCGCGCGGCATCGAGGCGGCTGCCGCACAGCAAAAGACTGCTTTCACCCGTGCCCCCAAGTTTAAGCGCGAGCTTGCGTGTAGCGCGGCTCCACGGTAAGCGCGCGCCGACGGCCACTACACGCAACAAATCCAGCACCAGCGCTTTCATGCGTTCGACAACCGCATCCGGGGCATCCTCCAACCGGAAAGCGGCGGCCCACTCGGCTAGAACGGCCGTCGTGCCCTTGGTAATACCCGCGGACTCTGACATCGGCGCAAAAACTCCTGGTGATAGCGTTTTGATGACGCTCGCCATTATAGGCGGTGTCTCTATCAGAAATGCTTAACGCGAGTAGACGCAGAGAATGAATACCTCGACATGAAATGCAAGGCGTATTTGCGACAACAGGCCGACGCCCCTAAAGCTTTTAGGCTATCACCGGATAGGGGTTGCAATGTTCGCTGCCGCACAGATTATTCTCATCGCAAAGTGGATACTTATTCCAACCAGATTGTAGCGCTGCCGTGCGGCAAGGCGAAATTTGATGGTCTGATGGTACACGGAGGGTAATTGATATGCTTTATACCATTGCGATTGTATTGCTGATCCTGTGGCTATTGGGGCTGGTCAGTTCATACACCATCGGCGGCTTCATTCACGTACTTCTGGTTGTGGCTATTATCGTGATTTTGATCCGGGTCATTAGCGGACGAAAGCCCTTGTGACAAGCGCCTAAATCAGAGGAACCTGGGCGCATTGGCTTATTCTTAAATGTATTACCACTGATAGGAGAAATATCATGCTGCAAAGAATCATAGCGACTCTGTTGTTGCTGGGCACGTTGGGTACGATCACAGGTTGCAATACCATGGCAGGCGTGGGCCGGGATATCGAGCGGGGCGGCGAAAAGATTCAGGATAAGGCCGCGCGTTAAGAGAACGACTATTATTATGGCGTGGCGCAGCAAGCCCTGCTTGCGCTACGCCTGTTTTTTTGGCGAGGAAGCCGCGCCGGATGTGACAGCATAGGTACGTCGTGAGCCGCGCGGTCGCTGCCGAGACAGATAGGGGCGCCAGCAGATCGCAAACCAGAGCCGCCGGTTGCCGCAAGGTAACGCTTGTAGCACAATCAGCTTTGCAAGCCATGTCCAGCGACAATCCAGCGCTCGGCACGCACTCTATTTAAGGGGCAAAGCCTTATGCAAGTTACCGAACAACGTTTTGGCAACGCACTGCTGCTCCTGGTATCCGGCCGGCTGGACCGCGACACTGCTGACGTTTTTAGTGCATCCCTCCAGCCCCATCTGGACAACTGCAAGACCGGCGGCAACGTGCTGCTGCTCGATTTCGCGGGTGTGCAATACATCAGCAGCCTCGGGTTCCAGGTGCTGCTGCGGGCGCAAAGAATGGCCACGACGCAGGGCGGGGCTTTTGCCGTCGCCGCATTGCAAGGGAATGCGAAATCGGTGTTCGAAACGGCCAATTTTGCCAAAGTAATCCGTTGTCACGAGAGCGTGGATAAAGCGCTTTGCGAAATGTCTTATGCCGCCTACACGGTTTACAAGCAACAAGGCGCCTGACCGGTCAGCCACACCGAGAGCGGACGTGCATAGGAACGCCCGTGTGATTAAAGCATTAAAGTAAACCGATAGCGCTCACATGGTCACGCCGCAGTCCCGCCAATTCAATTTGCGCCTGGAAGCATTTTCGGTGGTGCGTGAATTCATCGAACAGTTTTGCGCCGGCGCGGGGATTACCCAACGCTCCAGAGAAAATCTGATTCTGATCATCGATGAGCTGTCGGAAAACACGGTGCGGCACGGCTATCCGTCAATGCCCGCACAAGCCTGCGCGTGGCCGATCTGGCTGACGCTATCGGTTTGCGGCTCGAAAATAGAAACGCTGTACGAAGACGCCGCGCCCGCCCACAACCCGTTCGAAAAAATTGCGTCTCCGGATTATTCCGGGCCGCCCGAAGGCTGGCCTATCGGCGGATGGGGCGTGCCGATCGTTACCCGAATCGCGGGTAACCTGCGCTACGAGCATGCCGGCGGGCGCAATCGCATACACTTTACCTTGCCGGCGGATTGTCTCGATGATTGATTGCGGCGCTAAGCTTGCTAAAAGGTATTAGGTAGCGCGCTATTGCGCTTCAATGTCGAAACCCCCAGCGCCTTTAACTTTCCGGCGTTTATCTGGACAACGGCTGAAGGAATTGAAGCGCCGACCAAGTGCCATTCGGCTCACGGCCTATTTCCACTCCGGTTTGTAGCCGTCGGTGAGTGTGTACAGGAACGCCTCAATGTCGTCGATTTCCTCGTTAGTT
>JANMXV010000286.1:0-25380 GCA_031381325.1 Betaproteobacteria bacterium
TTGGCTATCGGCGTATACGGGAATGCCTGCCCGATGATAGCGATGGGCACGCCATTGATTTCGCGTACCGTATAACTCTTGAACACCGGGTCGTCGAAGTCAGATGTGCGAATATTTTGCGCGAGAAATTCTATTTTCTCCGCGAAATCTTTTTCGACGATTTCTTTCACGCGGGCCGCGCCGTGGGTGAATTCCCAGTGCCCGGTCATGATGTCCACGCCGAGCAATTTGCAGGCATCCGCCATGTCCTGCGCCTTGGTCCACAGCGCGGTGGCGGAGCCTTGCCAACTGTCGCCGCCGTCGAGCAGCAGCGCGCCCGGACGTTGCGCGCGCAGACGTTTGATCAGCGTCGCAAGATGGGCGAAGCCACCCACCTTGCCGTAGGTGCGTGCGGCCTGCGCAAAATCAAGGTGCGTGAAGGCATGCGCGAACCGCGTGCCGCGTGCAATGCGAAAGTGTTTGAGTAGTGCTTCGCCGGTCAGATGCGGCGGCTTGCCTGCGGCGTCGCCGGCGCCGATGTTGGTATCGGGCTCGCGAAAGTAGCTGGGCAGCAGTTGCGCGTGGCAGTCGGTGAAGTGCAGCAGCGACACGTTGCCAAAGCGCGGCACGTCGTAGAAACCGGCATCCGTTTGCGCCGCGAGCACCACGCGATTGTCAAGTGCCATTCCCGACACAGAGGCGGCGGCGAGCACTTCCAGAAACTCTCTACGCGTCATGCTCATCGCTTTGTATTCACGGGCATGAACAATTGTAACTATTTGTTTTTATTGAGTTTTATTGACTGGCGATTGCGGGTCGATCAAGTAGGCCACCACATCGGCAATTTGCTCCGGCGTGAGAAATCCGCTGGCGCCCAAACGCGGCATATTGGAGCAGGGCATAAATGCCCATGCGTTGTAGATGCGTTCGTAGGTGTAACGCGCAACGGCTTCAGAATTTCCGCGCTGCGCAGCGTAGCCCGCCAGCGCCGGACCGACGTTACCTGAATTCACCTCCTTGGCATCCATCGTGTGGCAATTGATGCACAGCGCTCCGTTGTGCGGCAGCTTTTCAACCTGGCCATTGATGATGCGCTGGCCGCGTCCGTCGGAAACCAACTGCTCGCCGATTTTCCAATCACCTGAGAGCTTGCCCGATGCCGGGTATTGCATGCTGTCGCGCGCTGTTTTCAGGATGACAGTGGATTGTTCCTGCGTAAGTTTCGGCCCGCCTACTGCGCTGCATAGGCGCTGAGAGGCGTCTTGCGCGGTGCGGCGGATCAAAGCCGGGCCGCCGAGTGTGTGCGCTTCCGTCACCATTTGCTCGGCAAGTTTGGTGGTACTGTCCGCATCCGGGAATGTGGCGCAGCCAAACAGGCATGCCGCAGCCGCGGTCACTATCAAAAATGATTTTGTGCGCATCATGGCCGCCTGCATCAGCGGCGCACGCCCGGCAGCTTGATCTCGCCGCCGTTCGCCGAACGATTAAGGTAAGTGGTAATCGCCACCGACAGGTCTGAGGCAAATCCAAGATCGGGCAGACGCATCTGCCAGAAACAATCGTAAAGGCGATGCTGCATGGTACGCACCGTGCTGTGCGTGCCGCGATAGGCGGGCCAACCGGTGGCGATGATTTCGCGCATCTCTTGTGCGTTGGTCATGTTGGGAAGTTCCTGCAGGCGTATGCGTTTGCCCGATTCGCCGTGACAGGTGACGCACGCAAAATCCAGCGGACCGCTGCGGCGATAGAACAGATATTCACCGGCCTTGTACATCTCGCGTTCCTTCGCGTGATTCAAGCGCACGTCCATGCGCAGGCCGTTGGATTGCGAGCCGATGAAACTCACCAGTGCTTCCATATCTGAATCACGGTCGAGCGTGCCGAAGCGGTCTCGAATAATGTCTTCGCGTTTGAAACCCTGCAAATCCACCAGGCAGGTGAGCAGACGGGATTCAAGGTCTTGCACCTTGCCGGTATCAGCAAAATAGCGCGGCAAATGCGCGAACGCGCCTTTGACCACACCCGGCCCTTGGCCTAATTCACACTTTTCCAGCGATGCGTTTTTCGGGCCGCGTTTTTCGGTGAACAGACGCTGACCGCGCTCCACCCACAGATCACCAGGGTTATCGTCCGCGAGCATTTTGCGGCCCACGGCAAGGCCGTCGTATTGCGCAAGGCCGTCGTACGGTTTGACCAAGCCTTCGCCGGGTTTGTTTTGGGCGCAGACGGGATAGACCATGCAAACCAAAACCATCGCAGCGGCAACGCTGCTCATTCTCGTCATGAAAGTTCCCCTTCGATGCGGCTGCCGCCGGCGCATGGCGGCGTGCTCAACCGGCGGCCACCGTTGCCTCGTCGGTGCGCTTATCGTTTTTGTTGTCCGTCCAGTTGACGACAACTTTGTCGCCCAGTTTCGCCCCTTTGACACGCACGGCGAACACCGGATTACGTGATATCGCCTGACTCCACTGCGCGTCGTACACCGTATTGCCGTTGTGCGTGACGGTCATGCTTTGAATGAAATGCATGGGTACCAGCGCACCGGCGGCATCGCGGCGTTGCCCGGTTTCCATCGGATGCGCCACCAGCACGCGTATGTCCGCAACGTCGCCCTTCAACGTCGCGCGTATTTTCATCGGTTCTGCCATGATATTTCCTTGCTCGTGTTGCTTACTTGCGTTGACTAGCCGCAACCGCCGACAGTGATTTTCACTTCTTTCGCCGCGGTGAAAAATTTCCCATCCGCTTTGACGATGGCGCGCACATTCGAGGTTTGCCCCATCTTGATCCGCACGTACGCATAAGGCTCCGCGCCGTTGGTGAATTCCATGGTAGCCGCCAGCGGAAACGGATTTTTTTCGGCGATGATCGCAATCGATTGCGTGTTTGCAATGCGACTGATGATTTCAACGGGGACTACCGCGCCATTTTCAGCGATGTCGGGCGCGGTGATTACGATGTCGCGGCTGTCCGCGGCGCCGCTCGCGCCCAGAGATTTAATCGCCTCGGCCAAGGCCTTGGATTCGAAGCCGGATTTATTCCAGACTGCAGCGGCGGCCTGCGTGGTTTTCAAAAGGCCGGCAGCGGCAAGGGTAGTCAGCGCACCGAGTGAGGCAAGTGAGGTGGCGGTAAATTTAATGAATGATCTGCGTAATAGGTTCATATTGTTTCCCGATTTTTTCGACCCCAAACCGTTTCGTGCCGGTTGTTTGATATGGGGATGGTAACGGCATTTTTCAAACCGTGCATCCTAGCCAGCATGCTCAATGCTGTCCAGCGCCGGCGCGATGCCGTTGTTCACTAAAAAATCACAGTACTAGCGGCGTTCAGCATTCGGTTTTCGAGGCGACCGGGTCTTTGCAGGCAGTCTCACCCAAGCGCCTGATTTTCCGCCACTTTTTTCAAGCAGCGCAATCTCCTCTAGGCGCATGCCGCGATCCACTGCTTTACACATATCGTAAATTGTCAGCAGCGCCGCCGCCACCGCCGTCAGCGCTTCCATTTCCACGCCGGTGCGCCCGCGAGTTTCCACGGTGGCGATGCAGTTCACCGCCACCGCTTTGCGATCAATCTTGAATTCAACATTCACATGTGTAAGCGCGAGCGGATGACACAACGGAATCCAATCCGAAGTGCGCTTCGCCGCTTGAATGGCCGCGATGCGTGCAATGCCGATCACGTCGCCTTTTTTGGCATTGCCCGCCGCGATCAACTTTAGCGTTGCAGGCAGCATGCGTATACGTCCCGCCGCGCGCGCGATGCGATGCGTTTCCTGCTTGGCCGCGACATCCACCATATGCGCCTGTCCGTGCGCGCCGAAGTGCGTGAGTGTGCTCATGGGTGAACGGGATGAGTTTGCTCTTGAAATGAGGAACTTAACGCAAAGTAGGCTTATCATAGCATCATGCGCGCGCTTCACTTCCTCGTGGTTTTTTTGTTCGCAATGCCCGCTATGCCCGCTGTGCTGGCGCAGAGCCTGCCCGAATTGGGTGAGGCGGCGCAGTCGGCGTTAACGCCGTTGCAGGAGCGCCAGTTGGGCCTCAGTATCATGAAAGAGGCGCGCGCCGATCCGGGTTTCTACGACGACGCGGAAGTCACCGATTACGTCACGCGCGTGGGCAAGCGGCTTGCCGCGCGTGGCGGCGATACGCGCCAGGCGTTCGAGTTTTTCATGATGCGTGATGCGCAGATCAACGCGTTTGCGCTGCCGGGCGGACACATTGGCGTACACACCGGTTTAATCGTGGCCGCGCAAAGTGAATCCGAAATGGCGGGCGTGATAGGCCACGAAATCGCGCACGTCACGCAGCGCCACATTGCACGCATGGTTTCGAATCAACAAGCCAATCAATGGGTGTCACTGGCTGCGTTTGCGATCGCGATACTGGCTTCGCGCTCCAATTCGCAAGTGTCGCAAGCGGCGATGGCCGCCGGCCCCGCGCTGGCTATACAACAACAGCTTAATTTTTCACGCGATTTCGAACGCGAAGCCGACCGTGTCGGCTTGCAAATGCTGGAAAAAGCGGGTTTCGACCCGCGCGGCATGGAACTTTTTTTCGAGCGCTTGCAGCGTGCCACGCGCCTCTACGACGGCGGCGCACCGTCGTATTTGCGCACCCATCCGGTGACGTACGAGCGCATATCCGACATGCAGGGCCGCTCCGCCAATTTGCCGTACCGCCAGATAGCTGATCCGATTGAATTTCACTTAGTACGCGCCAAGCTCAGGGCCGAACTGGAGCCCCCGCGCGAAAGTGTCGCGTATTTTCGCGACCTGCTCGCCGAGAAACGCTACCTTTCCGAAGCGGGTGCGCGTTACGGACTGGCCGCTGCGTTATTGCGGTTTAACGATGTTGCCGGCGCACGCAAGGAATTCGCCGGGCTAAAAGCAGTATTGAAACAACATCCCATGGTGGATATGCTCGGCTGCCGCATCAAGTTGGCCGGCGGCGAAGTGGACGCCTTGATTTGCTTTAGCGATGCGCTGCAAGCTAACCCGAGTCATCGCGCGCTGGTCTACGAATTCGCCGAGGCGTTGCTGCAACATCGCAATCCGAATGAAGCGCTAAAAATGATTGAGGCGCGATTATCTGCCGGTGACTATCGCCTCTATCAATATCAATCACGCGCCTACGCCATGCTCGACAAGCGTTTGGCGCATCACCGCGCGCAGGCCGAGGCTTATGTAAACCTGGGCAGCATGAGTGCCGCAATTGAACAATTGCAACTGGGACTCAAAGCCGGCGACGGCGACTACTATCAGATGTCAGCGGCCGAGGCGCGCCTGCGGCAATTGCGCCGGCAGGACGCCGAAGAGCGCAAGGACAGCGGACGCAAGGAAGCCAAACCGTTTTAATATATTAAATAAAACAAATAGTTACAGCGCATGCTGCCCTGATGCGCGGCGTTGCGGATGCGGGCGCAGCCGAACCGCGCCGCACCTCGCTTATAATCCGCCGTTCGCTGTTTGCGATGCGCCGCCGGAAATAAAAGCACGCGGCGATCCAGTGTAACGAGGCGAGGCGGATTCGAAAGAGGAGGGATCTAATGCTGACAACGTTTGACAAGGAGCTCGACGCGCGTGGTTTGAACTGCCCGCTGCCGATACTGCGCACTAAAAAATCGCTGACGGAAATGATGTCCGGCCAGGTGCTTAAAATCATCGCCACCGATCCGGGCGCCACCAAGGATTTTCAGGCATTCGCCAAACAGACCGGTAACGCGCTGTTGTCCGCAGATGAGGCCGACAAGGTGTTCACGTTTTTTATGCAGAAAAAATAGGTTGAAGGCATTTGCCCGGCGCAAATCGTTCATACCGCATTCTGGTACTCGGCGGCTATGGACATTTTGGCGGCCGAATTTGCAGGGCGCTGGCGGATAGCGCAACACTAATTATCGCGGGCCGTGATGCCGCCAAAGCGGCGTACGCCGCGCACGCGCTCGGCGCAGCGCATGAAGGTGTTGCTCTCGATCACACAGCCAGTGATCTTGCCGGACGCCTGCGTGCGTTGCGCGTTGATGCGGTGATTCACACGTGCGGGCCGTTTCAGGGACAGAGTTACCATGTGGCGCGCGCTTGCGTGGCGGCGCGCGCGCACTACATTGACCTCGCCGATGGCCGCGCGTTTGTGGCGGGTATCACCGAACTGGATGCTGCCGCGCGCAACAGTGGCGTGCTGGTCGTCAGTGGCGCCAGTACGCTGCCGGCGCTGTCGTCAGCGGTCATTGACGAACACCGCGGACATTTTTCTCGGCTTGATGCCATCGACACCAGCATCGCGCCGGGGCAGCAGACCCCGCGCGGGGCGGCCACCCTGGAAGCGGTGTTGTCTTACTGCGGCAAGCCGTTCACGGTGTGGGAACACGGGCGCTGGCAGACGGTGCATGGCTGGCAGGACATGTATCGATTCAACTATCCGCAGTTAGGCAGCCGCTGGCTGGCGCGTTGCGATGTGCCGGATTTACAACTCTTTCCGAATCATTACGCGGGCGTGCAGCGCGTGCGTTTTGACGCCGGCCTTGAATTGGCGCTGGCGCAATGGGCGTTCTGGGTGCTTGCAGGCATGGTGCGCATCGGGCTGATCGGCAATGCAAGCCGGCTTGCGAGTATGCTGCAGGCGTGGGGACGGCATTTTGATTGGATGGGCAGCGACACGGGCGGCATGCACATAGGATTGCGCGGCGCCGCCCATGACGGATGCCCTGCGCGCGTTGATTGGCATCTGGTGGCGCGGCGCGGCCATGGCCCGGAGATTCCGTGCATACCGGCGATAGTGCTAGCGCGCAAACTGGCCGCCGCAAGCATCGACGCGCGCGGCGCGATGCCGTGCATGGGACTGATGACTCTGGCAGAATTCGCCGAGGCGGCTGCACATCTGGATGTTGCGTGGCGCACGTCGTTTACATGATTTAAATGGTTATTAATAGTCAACGCACACGGGGAGTAAGCTCATGTTACTGATATCCAGGCGCGCATGGCTCGCCCGCGCGGCAGGCAGCACCGCGGCATTGGCGGCGGGCATGTCTTATATGCGCGAGGCGTTGGCGCAAGGCGAAATCAAGACTGGCGTGAGCCGCGTCAATGGTGATGTGCGCGTCAACGGCAAGGCCACGCAGGTGGGCGCGCAGGTCAAACCTGGCGATGTGTTGGAGACGGGGCGCGGCGACACCGTGGTGGTGGTGGAGCGTGATGCGTTTCTGGTTCGTGCCGGCACCCAAGTAGAGTTTGGCGGCGGCGGTGCGGTCGCGCAAGGTACGCTGCGCGTGCTCGCGGGCAAGGTGCTATCGGTGTTTATGCCCGGCAAGCGTATGCAGGTCGCGACACGCACGGCAACCATCGGCATTCGCGGTACCGGCCTCTACATCGAGGTGATTCCCGATTGCACCTACGCCTGTACCTGTTACGGCGCGGCGGAATTGAATCCGCTGGCGGATCCGCAACAGGCGGTGACGGTGACCACCACCTATCACGATGCGCCGCGCTATATTTTCGCGTCGGCGTCCGCATCCATGAAAGGCCCGCTGATCGAACCGGCGCCGGTGGTGAATCACACGGATGCCGAGTTGATCATGCTCGAAAGTCTGGTGGATCGCAAAGTGCCGTTTGCCGGCGGGCGTTACTGACGCTTGCTTAGGCTCACTGGCGCTCAGAGGCGGGGTTGCCCAGCAACTGCTGTATCGAGGCCATTACGCGTTTCAGGCCGCGCCAGATTTTCGGCAGCAGCCAGATCGCGAGTATAAAAAACACGATCAAAAATCCGAGCAGCACCAGCGGATAAACCAGCGCTGCCCACACTGCGCCGATGGATAGCGCGTCTTCGCTGAACGATGCTGTCCAGTTGCTCATGGGTTCGGGTGAGGTGTTAATCAACGCGCGGGTGCTGGCCTTGGTGAGATGGCTGCCCGCGGCGACCGCGCCGCCGAGTATGCCCGCCGCGATGCCCATGCCGGGATCGCCGCCCGCCACCGCCGCGGCGGCCAGCAGTGCGCCGGCGGGGATGCGAATAAAGGTTTGCGCGGCGTCCCACACCGAATCAAAGCCGGGAATTTTATCGGCGAGAAACTCCACCAAAAACATGAAGCCCGATGCGCCCATCACCCACGGGTTGCCCAGCGCTTGCAGATCGGCGGGCAGGGTGTAGATGCCGAACTGTTGCAACAGGCCCAGAAAAAACACTACGGCGTAAAGCCGCACGCCGCTGGCCCAGCCGAGTCCGGCGGCGGTTGCTAATGAGGCTAAGGCTTCCATTGTTTCCTCCTTGAGCTATCAAGGTGCGAAGTTTAGCGCGGTGTACTGGGGGGCGCCAACGCTTCCGCGAAACGCGGGTGTAATATAACAATCATGCTGCTGCGTGTTCTGCCTACCGTTCGTATTCAGGATCGGGCGCAAACAATTTTATTTAATAAAAACAAATACTTATGATAAAACTTTATCAGTTTAAGCCCGCCTTTGGCCTGCCCAATGCGAGTCCGTTTTGCATGAAGGTAGAAACTTATCTGCGTATGGCCGGACTGGCGTATGCGTGTCCACGCGGCGCGAGTCTGACCAAAGCCCCCAAGGGCAAGATGCCATACATTGAAGACGGCAGTAAGCGCGTTGCCGATTCAAGTTTCATTGTTGACTATTTGAAGCAGACCTATGGCGACAAGCTGGATGCTCACTTAAGCGAGCGCGAACGGGCGATTGCGCTTTCCGTTCAGCGATTGATCGAGGAGCATCTTTATTGGGCGGCGGTGTATTCCCGCTGGGTGGACGATGCCGGCTTCAAAGTGAGCAGCCAGATATTTTTTTCGCACATGCCGCCGCTGTTGAAACAGGTGGTGCCGCTGCTCGCACGTCGAGGCATGAAGCAACAATTGTACGGTCACGGCATGGGGCGGCACAGTCCTGAAGAAATCTACGCGCTTGGTTGCCGGGACATTGAAGCCCTGTCGGATTTTCTGGGGGACAAGGCGTATTTCATGGGTGCAGAGCCATCTTCGCTGGACGCGATCGCATATGCTTTTACCGCCAATCTGCTGTGGGTGCCTATTGATTCGCCGCTGCGCGCGCATGCGCAAAAGTTTGCGAATCTCGAAGCCTATTGCCAGCGCATGAAGGCGCGCTATTACGCGGCCTAGAAAAAGCTCACCGCAAAAGCGCAAAGAATCGCAAAGGCAATCGCTGAATAACTGCCACCGATATGCTTATCGGTAAATCGCCGTTGCGTGGATTTTTTTGCGGTACCTTTGCGTCTTCGCGCCTTTGCGGTTATGAATTTCGGGTATCAGGTTGAATCACACCGGCGCGCACGTAGAGCGGGCGGATGTACTCGCGCACCAGCGGCATGCGATAGAGCAAAAATCCAGCGCCCAATGCACAAATCACGCCAAATATCGCCAGCGCGTACGGCGCGCCGATCCACGCTGCCAGTGCGCCGGCGGCCAGACAGCCCAGCGGATGCACGCCCATGAAGGCGATGATGTAATAGCTCGTCACGCGGCCGCGCTTTTCGGCGTCGCACACCGTCTATAAACCAGCAGCAAGCCGGCGATGGTGGGGCCGATCATGCGCCCGGCGTTTTGCATGCCGCCGCTGAAGGCGATGGCGCTGGGCAGATCCGTTTTCGCCTGCACCAGTTCGGGCGTATACGAGGAGCGCACCGGTGTTTCGAGCGCCTGCACAATGCCCAGCAGCGCGGCGAGAATCACGATTTGCCACACCGTGCCGTTGCCCGTCCACACCACGCCGGCGAGGATTAGCGTGAGGATGATCGACAGCATCTGCGTGACGATCAGCGTCTTGCAACGGTCGAAGCGATCCGCCCAGATACCGCCGAACGGCGACAAAAACAGGATCGCAATCTGCCCCGCAAAGCCGGTGATCCCCAGCAACAACGCGGAACCGCTCAAGCGGTAGACCAGCCAGCTAATCGCTATTTGCTGCACCCAGGTGCCGATCAGCGACACCGACTGGCCGGTGAAATACATCCGGTAGTTCGGGTGGCGAAAAGCGCGCAGGGCGTGATGCACGAGGTGTTAGCGCGGAAGCGTCACACTAAATAATCGTTGAAACAACTATTGACTGTGCCGCAACCTACGCGATCTTCTCAAGTTGCATGTCGATATCCGCGAGTGTTGCTTCAAATTTGGCGAGGCGTTTGCGTTCTTGCGCAACTACCGCCGGCGGCGCCCGATCGACGAAACTTGCATTGGAAAGCTTGGTGCGCGCTTTGGTAATTTCGCCGGAAATTCGCGCGTGCTCCTTGTCGAGACGCGCCTTCTCGGCGGCTTTGTCAATTTCAACTTTCAGCATCAGCTTGAACGCGCCAACAATGGACACCGGCGCATCGGCTACCGGCAATGCATCGACAATCTGCACATCCGTGAGACGCGCCAGTGCCGCCATGTATGGCGCATAAGCCGCGAGTTGCGCCGCATCACCTTGCGCGATCAACGGCACTTTTTGTCCCGGCTGCAAATTCATTTCACTGCGCAACGTGCGGCAGGCGTTGATGAGTTGCTTCAAGATATCGATGTCGCGCTCGGCCCCTTCATTAATGCGTGTAGCGTCGGACTGCGGATACGCTTGCAGCATGATCGACGGCCCGGATTTATTGCCGAGGGGCGCCACGATTTGCCACAGTTCCTCGGTGATGAACGGTATCACCGGATGCGCAAGCCGCAGTGTCGATTCCAGCACGCGCACCAGCGTGCGGCGCGTGGCGCGCTGCTGGTTTTCGGTGCCACTTTGCATCTGCACTTTGGCAAGCTCCACGTACCAATCGCAGTATTCGTCCCACACCAACTCATAGATCGCGCGCGCAAGGTTGTCGAAGCGGTATTCGCTGAATGCCTTGCCCACCTCGGATTCCGCACGTTGCAGGCGGCTGATGATCCATTGATCGGCCGTGGAATATTCCAGCGGTGCTTTTTCATCCAGGCCCACATCCTTGTCTGCGCAATTCATCAAAACAAAGCGCGCCGCGTTCCACAGTTTGTTGCAGAAATTGCGATAGCCGTCGCAGCGCTGGAGATCGAATTTGATGTCACGACCCGGCGAGGCCAGGCTGGCAAAGGTAAATCGCAGCGCGTCAGTGCCGAACGCGGCAATGCCATCGGGAAAGTGCTTTTTGGTGGTGGCGATAATTTTCGGGGCGTCGCGCGGGTCCATCAGATTGGTCGTGCGTTTGGCAATCAGCGCATCCAGCGTGATGCCGTCCACGATGTCGAGCGGATCCAGCACGTTGCCTTTCGATTTCGACATTTTTTGGCCTTCCGCGTCGCGGATCAGGCCGTGTACATACACTTCTTTGAACGGCACCTTGTCGGTGAAGTGCAGCGTCATCATCACCATGCGCGCGACCCAGAAAAAGATGATATCAAATCCGGTGACCAGCACCGACGAAGGCAGATAGCGATCCAGCGCAGGGTTGGATTTGCCCGGATACTCCGCAGTCCAGTCAAGCGTGGAGAAGGGCCACAACGCCGAGGAATACCAGGTGTCGAGCACGTCTTCGTCGCGGCGCAACGGTGACGGCGCCACTTTTTCTCCCGCTTCGAGGCGTTCGGGCAACTTCTCATCATATTGCGCGATGGCTTCATCGAGGTTGCGTGCAACATAGACGTTGCCTTCGGCGTCATACCAGGCGGGGATGCGATGACCCCACCACAGCTGGCGGGAAATACACCAGTCCTGGATGTTAGTAAGCCACTGGTTGTAGGTGGCAGTCCAGTTTTCGGGCACAAACTTGAGTTGTCCGTGCGCCACTGCGTCGAGCCCGCGTTGCGCCAGTGATTCCATTTTCATGAACCACTGATCGGTGAGCATGGGCTCGACGATGGCATCGGTGCGGCCGCAGCGCGGTACCATCAGCTTATGAGGCTGGGTTTGGCCGAGCAGCCCCTGCGCGTCCAGATCGGCGAGCACGCGCTCGCGCGCTTCAAAGCGATCAAGGCCGCGATACGCTTGCGGCGCGTTGTCGTTGATTTTCGCGTCCAGCGTGAGGATGCTGATCGGCTCAAGCTTATGCCGCACGCCGACTTGATAGTCGTTGAAGTCGTGCGCCGGAGTAATTTTGACGCATCCGGTGCCGAAGGCGGGATCAACATAGTCGTCGGCGATTACCGGTATCTTGCGGCCGGTTAACGGCAGCACCACGTTCATGCCGATCAACGCCGTGTAGCGCGCATCATCCGGATTGACTGCCACCGCGACGTCGCCGAGCATCGTCTCCGGGCGCGTGGTGGCGACCACCAAATGCCCCAGGCCCGATGCAAACGGGTAGTGGATGTGCCACAGCTTGCCGTCTTCTTCAACCGACTCGACTTCAAGATCGGACACCGCCGTTTGCAGCACCGGATCCCAGTTCACCAGTCGTTTGCCGCGGTAGATCAACCCCTGCTGGTGCATGCGCACGAAGGTTTCGGTGACGGTGCGCGACAGGCCTTCGTCCATGGTGAAGCGCTCGCGTTCCCAGTCGCACGAGCTGCCGAGCCGGCGCATCTGGCGCGTGATGGTGGAACCGGATTCTTCCTTCCATTGCCATACGCGCTCGATGAATTTTTCGCGCCCCAGGTCGTGGCGTGACAACTTTTGTGCGTCGAGCTGGCGTTCGACCACGATCTGCGTGGCGATGCCCGCGTGATCGGTACCGGGCTGCCATAGCGTGTTGTTGCCAAGCATGCGCTGATAGCGCGTCAACGCATCCATCAGCGTGTGCTGAAACGCGTGGCCCATGTGCAGCGTGCCGGTAATATTTGGCGGCGGCAGCAGGATGCAATAGTTCCCGCTCTTCGCGGCATCTGCGCCGGCTTTGAAGTAACCGCTTTTTTCCCATTCGGGATACCAGCGCGCTTCAATCGCGGCCGGCTCAAAACTCTTGGCGAGTTCCATGGCCTTGCTTGAAGTAGGGGAAGGGGAGGCGGGGGTGGGCCTAATTATAGCTGACGCTGCGGCGCTCTCCGCTTTAGGCAGCGCACTCAGTTGTGTACTCAGGTGCGTGCGCAAGGTTTCCTCGACCGAACTGCGCACCATGGCGCCGATGCTGGCCTTGAGGTCATCGGTGATGCGCGCCAGCGCTTGATCCAGCGCGGAGCCGATTTCGGGCATCACGCGTTGGCGCACCACGTTGGTGATGCGGTCATCCACTTGCGACATCACGCGTAGATAAGCCGTATGCTCCATGTTCTGGTTTTGCACGCGCGAAATGACTTCTGTGACGGGCGGCATTGCGTGGCGCGGCGCCAGGCTTGCCGGAACCGGCAGTGCGACGTCGGTTAGCAGCGGAATATCGTCGTCGAGTGATTGCGCTGCGGCCGCTGCCTGCTCACGGTTGACGTTGGGCAACGGTTGCGACGGCGGTGGTGGCCGTTTGTGACGCCCGATCAGCGCGTCGGCGCGCGCGAGTATCTCATCGCCGTCATCCGGTCCCAGGTATTCAGACATGATTCGTTGTCGCGCGCTACGCTGGTGTACGCGAAAGATTGTGGCTGCGGATTTCGTATCCGGGCAAAAGTAATGTAACCATTTGTTTTATAATGATATTTTATTTAGATGGCTATTTTTACCCACTGTTCTACCCACAATTCGGCGCGGCGTAGAGGCCAGATCGTTAACCCGGTGATTTTAACTGACCTATATCATCGTGGTGTGGTCAGGCCGAGCGCCTTGGCCGCCGCCGCCTTTGTCGCGCCGCTTTTCTGGTAGTAATCCTCAATGCGCATCATCAGGCTGGAGCGCAGCTTGAGGTTTTCCGCTTCCACCGGCGCAAACCCGATGTCCTGGAATACGTTGCCGCTGCCGCGCCTGCATGCCTTGAATTCCTCAAGCCCTTGAATGATTTCCTTGCCGATGTTTCGTTTGATCATGTTACTCACCAAATTTCGCGTCAGCGAAAGCATCAACCATCGATGCAAGTTCGTTGCGTTCCGCTTATACGGTCGCCAGACGGTTGACCGTATCGGGATATTTCGCAACCAGACGAATCAGCAGCGCTGCTTGCGCATTCGGCTTGGCGCGCCCTTGTTCCCAGTTTTCCAGTGTGCGCACGTTGGTACGCAGGCAGCGGGCGAAGACAGCCCGCGAGAGATTCAGCCGCGTGCGCACGCGTATCAAATCCTTGGCTGTCACCTTGGGTGCGGGCTTTGCCTCGACCGCGTACTGCGTGAGCGTGATCTTGCCTTCGCGCTCTGCTTTGAGCGCGTCGAATCCTTCAACCAATTCTGCAAACACACTGCGTTTCATTGCTTTCTGCTTGCGTCCAGTTCGCGCTTCCCATGGACAGCTTCGCCTAAGCAGCCTTCTTCACCCGCAGTTCAATTCTCAACCCGGCGCGCACGGCGATATTCACCAGCGCATCAAGGCTGAACAGATTGATCTTACCCTTGAGCAATGCGTTGAATCGTGGTGTGGTCAGGCCGAGCAACTGGGCTGCCGCTGCCTGTGTCGCGCCGCTTTTTTTGTAGTAATCCTCGATGCGCATCATCAGGCTGGAGCGCAGCTTGAGGTTTTCCGCTTCCTCCGGCGCAAACCCGATGTCCTGGAATATGTTACCGCTACCGCGTGTGATTTTCAGTCGTTCGCTCATGATTGTCTTCGTTCCTGTATCAGTTCCCTGAATCGCTTGCGGGCAAGCTCTATGTCGGGCTTGGGCGTTTTGTTCGCCTTTTTCTGGAAGGCGTGCAGCACGTACACCGCTTCCGCAAACCGGGCAACGTAGATCACGCGAAACGCACCGCCCTCACGCACGCGGATTTCCTTCACGGCGAGACCCACAGACGGCATGGGTTTCCAGTCTTCGGGGTCTTTCCCGGCCTGCACCCGTTCAAGCTGATACCCCGCTTCGCGCCGGGGATCATCTGGAAAATCCCGTATGCTTTCGCGGCTGTTGCCCAGCCACTTTACTTGCTTGGAAGGCATATTATCAGAACTGGTAATAACCGCAAGTTGGTGTGTTCAACGATTTCCGCTTACGCTGCATTTCCATGCAGCGGTATTACTTCCGCCCCGGTTTTCAGTTTGTCCAGATAATCCGCCTATTGCTGCATCACCTTGCGGCGTTCGGGTTTGTCACGCCGCTTTCTTCGCGCGGCTGTCCGTCGGTCTAATCGAAAGCCGCAGGCCGGCGCCGGCAAGCAGCGCCGTGAAGCTGCGCAGTTCAGGATTGCCGTCCTTGGATAGCATGCGATAGGTTGCCTCGCGACTGAGGTGTGACCGGCGTGCCATCTCCGCAACGCCGCCCTGCGCCTGCGCGACGTGACGCAAAGCCACCATGAGCGCGCCTTGATCGCCATCCTCTATGGCAGCCTCAAGGTAGGCCGCCTCCGTTTGGTCGCCAACGGCGTGCGCCAGCGCCATTTCGCACACTTCACGGGGGTAAGCCGTGCATTCAGCAGTCCAATCGCGGAAGCTACTGCGAAACCCATGAACGGTAACGTCTTCGCGCCGCATGCTCGTTAACAATCTGCGCATGGCTGCCTGGCTCAGCGGCTTGTCGCCACTCAACGGTGTTTTTCTGGACTATGCTGGATTGTCTTGGAGGTTATGGCTGCGGATTTCGTATCCGCGATCGCGGTAAAACTTGAAGCGTGCGCGCGCGTTTGCGCGGTCGGCGTCGTCCTGGCTGACGATTTCGATCAAGCGTTGAAAGCGGCTGAAAACCGGCGGCCATTCCTCGCGCAGGTTCAGCAGTACTTCATCGTGCGACGGCGCAACCCCTTCGTGATCCACCACGATAGGCGTGCGCGCCGCTAGCGGGTGATTGGCGTGGCAATGCGGTACGAAAGCGAGTGGCGATGCGGCCCACAGCATACGATCAAAATTTTGCGCGGCGCTCGCGTCGGGACACAGCACCGCCACGCGCAGGCCCTGGGCATAGGCTTTTGCCGCCAGCCGGCACGCCACGTTAAGTTTGTTGCCGACGTGCGTGTAAAAGTCGATCTGCGTCATTGCCAGACCGGATGCTACAAGCGCCCGTGGGGGCCGGTGAATGACCTGCGGAGACTCATCGTAAGAATTTGTTTTAAATAAAAATATTATATTTTCTTAGCTATTTCCGGCCCGCGCGATCAATCAGAAACTGGGTCAATAGCGGCACAGGACGACCCGTGGAGCCTTTCTCCTTGCCTGATTTCCACGCCGTGCCCGCGATATCAAGATGCACCCATTTCAATTTTTTGGTGAAACGTGACAGGAAGCACGCGGCGGTAACCGCGCCTGCCGGACGTCCGCCAATGTTGGCGAAATCCGCAAAATTGCTTTTGAGTTGATCCTGATATTCGTCGTGCAGCGGCAGATGCCATGCGCGGTCGTGGGCGGATTCGCCCGCGGCGAGCACCGCGTGCGCCAGCGCGTCATCGTTGGCAAACAAGCCGCTGACGACGTGGCCCAGCGCAATCACGCAGGCGCCGGTAAGGGTTGCGATGTCTATCACGGCCGAGGGTTCAAAGCGTTCGGCATAGGTGAGGGCGTCGCACAGAATCAATCGTCCCTCGGCATCGGTATTCAAAATCTCCACCGTCTGCCCCGACATCGTGGTGACGATATCACCGGGTTTTGTGGCGCGGCTGCCGGGCATGTTCTCGGTGGCGGGAATGATGCCCACCACATTGATGGCCAGGCGCATTTCAGCGATGGCCTTGATTGTGCCCAACACACTGCCGGCGCCGCTCATGTCGAATTTCATTTCGTCCATTTCGGCAGCGGGTTTGAGCGACGTGCCGCCGGTATCAAAGGTGACACCTTTGCCGACCAGCGCGACGGGTTTCTGATTTTTTGGTCCGCCGTTGTATTCGAGGACGATCAGCTTCGGCGGTTCCGCACTGCCGCGCGCCACCGACAGCAGCGAGCCCATGCCGAGCTTCTCCATGTCGGCGCGATCCAGCACTTTGACTTTCATTTTATAGCGCTTGGCGAGCGCTTGTGCCTGCTTGGCGAGGTAGGTGGGTGTGCAGATATTGCCCGGCAGATTGCCCAAGTCTTTCGCCAGACTGACGCCGTGGCCCAGCGCGATCCCTTGCGCCAATCCGCGTTCGGCGCTGTTGCGCTCGCCGGCCGTGGCGTAGGCCAGAACCAACCGCTTCAACGCCGCCGGTGGTTTTTCGCGCTTGCTTTTCATTTGCTCGAAACGATAGGCGGACTCCATGGCGAGCGCGGCGGACTGGGCGGTGCGCCAGGCGATATCCGAAGCGCCTGCAGCGAGCGGGGTCAAATGAAGTTCCGCATCCGCAGCCCCTGTTGCGTTGAGGGCACGCAACGCGGCGATGACGGCGTTACGAAACGCTTTTTCATTGAAGGATTTCTCCGGCCCCAGTCCTGCCAATAGCACGCGTTCGCAGGCGGTGTGCGCGACGTGATGCAGCATTAACGTCGAGCCCGAGCGACCGTCCATATCGCCGCTTTTCACGGCCTTTGCAAGGGCGCCTTTCGCCATGTGATCGAGTGCAGCGGCAGGCACTGACAATTGGCGTGACTCGAATACGCCGACAATGACGCAGCCGGATTTTGACAATCCCGGCGCGATGCATTTTGTGCTAAATTCCAAGGCAAACTCCTCAACGAAAATCAACGAAAAACTGGCGGCGATAGCGTTCCGATTATCGGCGGTTTTCCCGTGAAAAGCAAAATCACACGAGCGCCCGCATGATATTTCACAAGACCCTGCTGCGCGAGTTGACGAGTACCGCGCTGGCGACTTTTCTTGTATTGCTGGGCATTGTGCTGACCACGCAACTGGTACGGCTATTGGCCCTGGCGGCGGGCGGCTCCATTACTTCGACCAGCGTGATCGCATTGCTGGGTTTTACCTCGCTCGGATTACTGCCGACGTTGCTGTCGCTGACCTTGTTTGTATCGGTGCTGATGACACTGAGCCGTGCGTACCGCGATTCGGAAATGGTGGTGTGGTTCTCGTGCGGCGTCAGCCTCACGCGCTGGGTGAAGCCGGTGCTGATGTTTGCGTTGCCGCTGGTGTTTACCATTGCGGTGCTGGCGCTGGCGTTGTCGCCATGGGCCGCGGGCAAGGCCGAAGACTACCGCAAAAATCTCGATAGCCGCGACGATGCCTCCACGATTTCAGCGGGCGTGTTTCGCGAATCACGGCAGGCAGACCGTGTGTTTTTTGTAGAGGCTGCGTCGGGCAGCGACAACCGCGTGGCCAATGTATTTGTCAGTTCCACGCAGCACGGCAAAACCGGCGTCATGGTGGCCAAACACGGATTCCAGGAAATCGCGCCCAACGGCGACCGCTTTCTGGTGCTGCTCAATGGCCATCGCTACGAGGGCGAGCCCGGTCACGCCGACTTCCGCATTTACGAGTTCGAACGCTATGCCGTGCGCGTCGAGACGCAAGAGGCGGTGCGTGCGCCGGGCACCAAGAATATGCAGACGTTGGAACTGCTCGAGCAGGGCGAGCCGCGCCATCTGGGCGAGCTGTCGTGGCGCATCGGCTTGCCGGTCAGTGCGTTGTTGCTGGCGTTGCTGGCGATTCCGCTATCGTTTGTGAATCCGCGCGCCGGTCGCTCGATCAACCTGATCGTGGCGGTTTTGGTCTACATGATTTACGTTAATTTGTTATCCGTGATTCAGGCGTACATCGCGCAATCGCGCCTGCATCTGGCGCCCGGTTTACTGGTGGTGCATGCGGTGGTGGTGTTGTTGTTGCTGGGCATGTTTTACCGCCGCCTCAGTGTGTTTGCCTTGATACGGCTGTTTGGACAAAAATGAGATGAAAACACTGCGCCGCTATATTGTTCGCGAGATATTTCTGGCCACTGCAATGGTGATGGCGGCGTTGTTGATGTTGTTTGCGTTTTTTGATCTGGTGGAAGAAATCAAGGACCTCGGCCGTGGCGCCTACCAGATGCGGCATATCGTACGGCATGTGGTGTTGTCGGTGCCGGCGCATGTGTATGAGATTTTTCCGATCGCCGCGTTGATTGGAACGATGTTTGCGTTGGCGCAACTGGTGGCCAGTTCGGAGTACACGGTGATGCGCACGGCGGGCGTATCGTTGACCCGCGTGGTGGCTGCGATCCTGAGCGCGGGCTTGTTGTTCGCCGCGTTGACGTTTGTGTTTGGCGAGTATGTCGGGCCTGCCGCGGAACAACTGGCGCAACAGTTTCGTTCGCGTGCGATCACCGGCATCGTGGCGCAGGAGTTTCGCTCCGGCCTGTGGCTGAAGGACGACAAAAGCTTTATCAACGTGCGTGAAGTCACGACGGACGGACAATTGAAAGGGGTGCGTATTTACGAGTTTGATGAGACCACGCGTTTACTTTCGGTCAGTGCCGCGGAAAGCGGCGTATTTCAGGGCGGGCGTCAGTGGCTGTTGACGGGTGTTGAGAAGACATCGTTCACTGAAGTGCGTACCGAGGTCGGCAAAACGCCGTCCGTACCCTGGCACTCCGTGCTGGAACCGCGATTGCTCAACGTGCTGATGGTGCAGCCGGATCAAATGTCGGCCGCAAGCCTGAGTTCGTTTGCGCAGCACTTGCGCGAGAATCGCCAGAAGTCTTTGCGTTACGAAATCGCCCTATGGTCAAAAATAACTTATCCACTGGCGGTGCTGACGATGATGGTGCTGGCGCTGCCGTTTGCGTATTTTCAGCGGCGCCAGGGCGGCGTGGGCGGGCGCATTTTCGCCGGCATCATGCTGGGGCTCGCCTTTTATTTTCTGAACCAGCTTTCAGCGCATCTGGGCTTGTTGAATGAATGGCCGGCGCAGGCCAGCGCCTTGCTGCCGACCGTGGCATTCTTGTGCCTGGCTTTGGCCATGCTGTGGCGGCAGGAGCGGCGGTAGCGACGATCTCGACGATAGGCCGAATTTTATTCGGCAGTCTTCACTAGCTTGGTGCCGGCCAGGCGGTCGTGCAGAAACTGGCCTTCGCGATCCACCAGCGCCCACGCAAATCCCAAACCCAGCATTGCAAGGCTCGCCAGCGCGGCGACGTAGCGGCGCAGTGCGCCTGTTGTGCTCACCGGCGATCCATTTTTTGTCACCAATCGCAGCTTCCACGTTTTCATCGGCAGTGTCTGTCCGCTGCCGGCCCACTGCCAGACGTAGAAGAAGCCGCTCAAAATGATCAGCCACGCCTGCAATGTGGTGCGCGCAACTGCGTGATCCCAACCGCGCGTGAGCATAACAAGTGGCAGCGCGCCTGCCAAAACTACAGCCGCCAGAATTAGAGACTCATAAACCAGGCTTATAAGCCGTCGCTTTAAACCCGCAATGGCTGCCACAGGTACCACGGTTACCTGGGCGTCCGCGCCGAGCGGGACTATCGTCACTTGCCGGGCGCATCACCCGTGACGGGCGCCGTGGCCTCAGGCGTGGCTTCCGCTGTGGAATCGGGGCGCGGCGAGAAAGACTGTTGATATTGCTGCCATTTTTCATGCACTTCACCACGCTGAGGACGCGGTAGTTGCCGCAGCGACTTATAGTTGTCGCGCGCGACGCGGCGTTGCGCTGGGGTAAGCTTGGCCCACGCTTGCATGCGGCTTTGCAGGCGCTGCTGTTCATCCGGCTTCATCTTCGGATAGCGGTTGGCGATGGTGACCCACTTTTTGCGGCGCGTGGTATCGAGATTGTCCCAATCCGCCGCCAAGGGCGCGAGCACCGCCTGCTGCTTGGGCGAGAGTTCCGACCACAGCGGACGCGGCGATTTAACCTTGCCAGCGTCGCCCTTCAGTTGCTGAGCGGCGGCGCTTGGCGCCAGTCCGAACGAAAGCCCGAACGAAAGCCCGAACGAAAGTAAGATCCCGAAAATCAGCGCGAGGGCCGTTTTAACCACGAGTCGAATCCCTTATCCAGATAGGCATTGATCGGAAGCTCATCGGTGAGCAGCCCTTCGTCGATTTCCGCGATTTCGCTGCCTGGTTGTCCCAACGTTTGCCAGGCGACCACGACCGCGAGGGACGTTAGCAGCGCCAGCAGCACAAACCCGGCGCGCAGATTGTGGCTAAACGGTTCGGATAAAAGACCCGCGCGGCCAACCGTCGCAGTTGCCCATTGCGGTACCCAAGCGTGGGCTGGCTTTTCCTTAAAGTGAGCGAGCGCTTCCTTACGAGCTGCAAGTAGTTTGTTTGCAGTTTTGGTGTCGATTTGATGCGTACCGTGGTTGAGAATATTTACAATTTTCTCAGCCAATTCATGGTCTTGTTGTGTGTTCATAGCGTTATACCTAGTTTTCTCAACGTATCGGCGAGCGTATGCGTCGCCCGGGAGCAGTGCGTTTTAACGCTCCCCTCCGAGCAGCCCATAGCTTGCGCCGCTTCCGCGACGTCCATTTCCTCCCAGTAACGCAGGATGAAGGCCTCGCGTTGACGGGGGGGCAGCTTTGTTAAAGCTTTTTCAATAAAAGCAAGAACTTGCGCGCGTTCGAGTTGTTGCAGTGGTGGCGCGGAATAAGGTGACTCGTTTTCAACTTCGAGGGTTTCAAGAGGATCGTGCTCACCGTCGGAGTCGCTATTGATCAAGGAGGACATAGGCGTCGTCCACATGGATCGCACTTTTTGCCGGCGGTAGAAATCGCGAATCGTGTTTTGGAGGATGCGTTGAAATAGTAGCGGCAATTCCGCTGGCGGGCGATCGGCGTACTTTTCCGACAGTTTCAGCATGGCATCCTGAACTATGTCCAAAGCCGTATGTTCGTCGCGCACGGCGAACATCGATTGTTTGTAAGCCCGGCGTTCCACCCCTGCGAGGAAGTCCGCCAGTTCCTTATAGGTAGCCAGTTCGTCCGCCCCTTATTCGCCCTATTTGTTTTATGTCGCAATTTGCCCTGCCGCAATCAGCGGCGTTGCAGCCATTCCTCCCCAGGGGAAATCGGCATCGCGAGCAGACCGTCCAAGCGCATCTTAGCAAATCACGCGCAGGCCGCGTAGTGCGTCGCGCAGTGCATCCTTCAGGCGTCCTGAAAAACGCAGCTATCATACTGTTTACAATCCGTTTTTTCTTGACCCTTACTTGACCAAGCGCGCTGTAAAAGGTAGTCTGCAAAGTTTCCGCGCTTTCGGCCTGCGCCATTCGGCACGCAAATCTTGTGTTCACCAAATATTTTTTTCGATTAAGGTTCCAATAAGGGTTCTGTTAGCCATGCAATTGACTGGTGCTGAAATTGTTATACGTTGTCTCCAGGAAGAAGGCGTCGAACATGTGTTCGGCTATCCGGGCGGCGCGGTACTCTACATTTACGACGAATTGTTCAAGCAAAACAAGGTTAAACACATACTGGTTCGTCACGAACAGGGCGCATTGCACGCGGCGGATGGTTATGCACGTTCGACCCATAAAGTGGGCGTGGCGCTGGTGACTTCCGGTCCTGGCGTAACCAACGCGGTAACCGGCATTGCTACGGCCTATACGGATTCCATACCGCTGGTGGTAATAACCGGGCAGGTGCCCACTTATGCCATCGGCGAGGACGCTTTCCAGGAGTGCGACACCGTCGGCATTACCCGCCCCTGTGTCAAACACAATTTTCTGGTGCGTGATGTCAAAGACATCGCGAGCACTATTAAAAAGGCCTTCTATATCGCTGCCACGGGTCGACCGGGGCCGGTGGTCGTGGATATTCCCAAGGACGTCACTGCCGCCAAGGCTGAGTTTTCATATCCCACGAGCGTGAGCATGCGTTCGTATAACCCGGTGACCAAAGGCCATCCGGGGCAGATCAAAAAAGCCATTCAGTTATTGGCCACTGCCAAGCGCCCCATGATTTATACCGGCGGCGGCGTGATTCTTGGCGACGCGTCGGCGGAATTGACCCAGTTGGTAAGAACGCTGGGCTTTCCCTGTACCAATACCCTGATGGGGCTGGGCGGCTACCCGGCGACGGATCGACAGTTTGTCGGCATGTTGGGCATGCACGGCACCTACGAAGCGAATCTTGCGATGCAAAATTGCGATGTGCTGTTCGCGATTGGCGCACGTTTCGATGATCGTGTGATCGGCAGCCCCAAGCATTTCTTCGATCCGAATCGCACCATCATTCATATTGACGTCGATCCGTCTTCGATTTCCAAACGCGTCAAGGTGGATGTGCCGATAGTCGGCAATGTGCGTGACGTGCTCAACGAATTCAACAAGCAACTCGATGCCGGCAAGACGTCGGTGGACGCTGCCGCGCTCAAAAGCTGGTGGGCGCAGATCGAAGAGTGGCGTGGCCGCGATTGTCTGAAATACGACCGCGCCAGCGCCATTATCAAACCCCAGTTCGTGGTGCAAAAGCTCTATGAGATCACCAAGGGCGATGCGATTATCACCTCCGATGTGGGCCAGCACCAGATGTGGGCTGCGCAGTTTTACAAGTTCACCAAGCCGCGGCGCTGGATCAACTCCGGCGGTCTCGGCACCATGGGCTTTGGTTTGCCCGCCGCAATGGGCGCGCAACTCGCCAATCCCAAATCGACGGTGGCCTGTGTGACGGGCGAAGCCAGTGTCCAGATGTGCATACAGGAACTGTCGACCTGCAAGCAATATAAACTGCCGCTCAAAATTATCATGTTGAACAACCGATACATGGGTATGGTGCGGCAGTGGCAGGAGTTTTTCCATGGCAATCGTTACGCCGAGTCGTACATGGATGCCCTGCCGGATTTCGTGAAGCTGGCTGAGTCGTATGGCCATGTCGGCGTGCGCATAGAAAAGCCATCGGATGTGGAGCCGGCACTCAAGGAAGCCTTTGCGCGAAAGAAAGATCTGGTGTTCATGGATTTTGTCACCGATCAGACCGAAAACGTGTTTCCGATGGTGCCTGCCGGCAAGGGCTTGTCGGAAATGGTTTTGGTATAAGCATAATCACAATGAGACATATTATTTCAGTATTACTGGAGAACGAAGCCGGCGCACTGTCGCGCGTAGCGGGACTGTTTTCGGCGCGCGGCTATAACATTGAATCGCTCACCGTCGCGCCCACCGAGGATGCAACACTCTCGCGCATGACGGTCGTGACCAGCGGCTCCGACGAAGTGATCGAGCAAATTACCAAACAACTCAACAAGTTAATCGATGTGGTCAAAGTAGTTGATTTGTCCGAGGGCGACCATATTGAACGCGAGTTGATGCTGGTGAAAGTGCGCGCCGTGGGCAAGGATCGCGAGGAAATGAAACGCATGTCGGACATTTTTCGCGGCCGTATCATTGATGTGACTGATAAGGATTACACCATCGAATTAACCGGCACCGGCTCCAAGCTCGATGCCTTCCTCAAGGCCATCGAAAGCTCGGCCATACTCGAAACCGTACGAACGGGCGCATCCGGCATCGGTCGCGGCGACAGGGTGCTGAAAGTCTAACGGTATTATCAGTAGCGAGGCGCCGAGGTAGGATAGCGCGCCGCCAGCCTGGTGTTTAAAAATATCAACGAAGGGAAATTCCATGAAAGTCTATTACGACAAAGACGCTGATCTTTCACTGATTAAAGGCAAAAAAGTAACCATCATCGGCTATGGTTCGCAAGGCCACGCACACGCGCTGAACCTTAAAGAGTCCGGCGGCAAGGTCACTGTGGGGCTGCGCAAAGGCGGTGCGTCCTGGGATAAAGCGCGCAAATCCGGACTGTCTGTGAAGGATGTAGCCGAAGCCGTCAAAGGCGCGGATTTCGTGATGATGTTGTTGCCCGACGAGAATATCGCAAAGGTTTACCGGGAAGACGTGGCGCCCCACATCAAGAAAGGCGCCACGCTCGCCTTCGCACATGGTTTTAACATTCATTATGGTCAGGTGGCGCCGCGTGACGACCTCGACGTGGTGATGGTCGCACCCAAGGCGCCGGGCCATACCGTACGCTCGACCTACGCGCAGGGCGGCGGCGTGCCGATGCTGATCGCGATTCACCAGGATAAAACCAGGAAGGCGCGCGACATGGCGATGTCGTACGCGGCGGCGATCGGCGGCGGCAAGGCCGGCATCATCGAAACCACCTTCAAGGAAGAAACTGAGACCGATCTTTTCGGCGAACAAGCTGTACTGTGCGGCGGTTGCACGGCGCTGGTGCAGGCCGGTTTTGAGACCCTGGTGGAAGCCGGCTACGCGCCGGAGATGGCCTATTTCGAGTGCCTGCACGAATTAAAGCTGATCGTCGATCTGATGTACGAGGGCGGCATCGCCAACATGCGTTATTCGATTTCGAACAACGCCGAATACGGCGACTTCACGCGCGGCCCGCGCATCATTACCGAAGAAACCAAGAACGAAATGCGCAAAATCCTCAAGGAAATTCAGACCGGCGCCTATGCACAGGAATTCCTGCTCGAAAACCAGACGGGTGCAACCAAGTTGAACGCCATGCGCCGCATCGGCAAGCAGCACGCCATCGAAGTGGTGGGCGGCAAGCTGCGCGACATGATGCCGTGGATCAAGCGCAATCGTCTGGTGGATCAGTCGAAGAACTAATGAATGACCCCCACCCCATCATCGCCCG
>JANMXV010000348.1:0-6844 GCA_031381325.1 Betaproteobacteria bacterium
GGCTAGACTATCCATCGAATTGCCGTCGCCCTGGCGGCGTTCCGTACGATGAATGAGCCAGATAATTTCCGGACTGCCCGCCGATACGGTTTTCATGCGCGCGCGACACGACCGCGCTTCAGTATACCGCGCGCGGGCGTACGCCATGTCGGCCAACTGATACAGCGCCTGAATCTGGTTCGGCTGGATCTTGAGCGCACTTTGAAAATAATTTTCAGCATCGGCAATATCGCCGCGCCGCCTTGCGCAGACGCCGGCATTGATGAAAGAGCGGTCCGCGTACTGATACAAGGGATCACTGATCGCCAGCAGAAAATGCTTGACGCCTTCGGCCTCGCGTTTGCGCTGACACAGAAAAGTACCGTAGTTGTTGTTGGCGTCGGAATCCCGCGCGTTGATGCGTAGCGCCTCCCGAAAGCTCTCTTCGGCCATGCGGTCGTCTTTCAATTCAATGTAGATCAGCCCGGCCACGTTATAGGCGGGTGCGTAAGTCGGATCGGAACGCTGCGCGATGCCCGCTTCTTCGAGCGCTACACCGAGGTTGCGTATCTCCAGATAATTGACTGCGAGATCGGTGTGGATGCGCGCACGCCCGCGCGCGTCGGCATCGGTGTCGGAGGTGTTGGAATCGATGCGCTCGCCGGCCGGTATCCTGGGTGGGACGCCGCATCCGGAGAGTAAAAAAATACCCATTAAAACGAATACAGAGATCATTTTCATGAATTGACCTCAAGCCCGGATTCCTGAAAATTTTCGGATGCTTCGCGCAGATTGCGTCGACTGCGCTTTTCCGCGCGCCGCGTTTTATCCGCCACCTGCCCCGCCAACTGTCCGCACGCGGCGGCGATGTCGTCACCGCGCGTTTTGCGCGTGGTGGCCACCAGTCCGGCGCGCAATAACACGTCGCGAAAACGCGCCACAGCGTCGGCTTTCGAGCGCTGGTAACCCGAATCGGCAAACGCATTGAACGGGATCAGGTTGATCTTGCACGGCACGCCTTTCACCGTTTCAACCAACTCGCGCGCCTGCGCCGCGCTGTCGTTAACGCCATCGAGCAATACGTACTCAAAGGTGACGAAATCACGCGGCGCTTTTTCGATGTAGCGCACGCACGCCGCGAGCAATTCACGGATCGGATATTTTTTGTTGATCGGCACCAGCTCGTTGCGCAAGGCGTCATTCGGCGCGTGCAGCGACACCGCCAGCGCCACCGGACAGGCGTCACGCAGCCGATCCATCGCCGGCACCAGGCCCGAGGTGGACAGCGTCACACGGCGGCGCGACAAACCATAGGCATCATCGTCGAGCATCAAATGCATGGCGCCCACCACGTTATCAAAATTCGCCAGCGGCTCGCCCATGCCCATCATCACCACATTGCTGATAACGCGCGCCTCATTTTTGTTCATGCCCTGGTTCGTGCTGTCGTAGGCGCCGAGGCATTGGTTGGCCAACCACAATTGGCCGATGATTTCGGCGACACTCAGATTGCGGTTAAAGCCCTGCCGCCCGGTAGCGCAGAACGAACATTCGAGCGCGCAGCCCGCTTGCGACGATATGCACAGCGTGCCGCGCGTGATTTCCGGAATAAACACGGTTTCGATGGCATTGCTTGCGCCGACATCGATCAACCATTTGCGCGTTCCGTCGCCGGCGACGGTGTCGCCCACAACCGTGGGGCCGCTGATCGACGCCTCTGCAGTGAGGCGTTCGCGCAGCACTTTGGAGATGTCGGTCATGACGCCGAAGTCGGCGGCGCCCGACCGGTGAATCCAGTGCAGCAACTGCTTGGCGCGAAAGGATTTTTCACCCAACTCCGCGCAATACGAGGTGAGTTCTGGCCGTCCTAATCCTAATAAATTGACCGACATATCACCCGAGTAGACACGTTAGCGCGAACAAAGATCGAGCGTGGCAAAAAAATAAGCGATTTCCACCGCCGCGTTTTCCGCTGAGTCCGAACCGTGCGCGGCATTGGCGTCTATGCTGTCCGCGAAATCGGCGCGTATGCTGCCCTTTGCGGCTTTTTTGGGATCGGTGGCGCCCATCAAATCACGATTTTTCTGGATTGCGCTGTCGCCTTCGAGCACTTGAATAACCACCGGGCCGGAAATCATAAAATCAACCAAGTCTTTGAAAAAAAGACGATTTTTATGAACCTTGTAAAACCCTTCGGCATCCGCCCGTGACAATTGCAGCATGCGCGCCGCGATAATTTTCAATCCGACCGCTTCAAACCGCGTGTAAATCTGACCAATGACATTTTTGGCCACTGCGTCGGGTTTGATGATGGATAAGGTGCGCTCCACTGCCATGATTTCCTGCCCTTCACTACGAAATTAAAATAGCCGCGAAGGATATCACGATAAGCTATTGAAATAAAGACACTTCGGGGAAGGTTGCGGTGCAACATCCGCAGCCTGAAAGGCCCGAACTCGGGTAACTATGGCAGCGGACCCACGATGCCGTGGGTGGCGGAAACACAGCGCCCCTCGGAATCCATCAAACAGGCCGGCGGAACAGGCACCGCGAATGTCTGAACTGAAGAATAGGGGCCGACGAATCCATCGGCATCCGTCGCGCGGTAGCGTATGAAGTAAGTGCCCGGCTTGGGACGCGGCGCCTCGAATTCAGGCTTGTCCAGCGTGCGCACCAGCAACGGCTGGGTGAACTTTATTTCGTCCGCCAACTGAAATTCAAATTTCTGTCCCGGCTCGCCTGCCCAGCGGAACGCAATGCGGGCATCGCCGACGGCGGGCGGCTCAGGCTGCGCCGGCGGCGCGAGCAGTGCAAAGCTTGCGATGTCGCCATAGGGGCCATGATCGCCATCGCGGCGCAGGCTTGCGATGCGCCAGAAATAGTCCCCCAGCGCGAGCTGCCCCACGGACGTCTGCGCACCTTTGACGGCCTTATCCTCGAACGCCAAGGATTTGAAAGACGCATCCTTCGAGATTTGCAGATGATAGGCCGCGGCTTCGGTATTCTCGGCCCACTTGAATTCAACTTCGGCCGCACGCACTTTGCCCTTGGGCGCGGGTGCGGAAATCAGCGGCGGCTGCGGACGGGCTTTCATCGTGAACGCGTGGGTCGAGTCGCGGCCCTCCAGCCCGCGCACATCGACCGCGCGCACGCGCAAAAAATAGCTGCCGTCGGCGACATCCGCCACGCGCAGATCGGCAACGGGCGACACCTGTTCCGCCACCACCGCATTAAATTGCGCGTCACGCGCCACCTGCGCCCGATACATGCGCGCACCCGCCACCGCCTGCAACGGAAAGCGCAGCACCGTGCGCTCCTGCAATTTCGCCAATTTCGACACATCCGGCGCAGCCAGTAAAAAAATGGGGTCAGACACGAATTTACGCGCATCAACCACGCTGCCGAAACCCGCATTCAAGCGTTTGGCGCCTGTGGCCGCACCCGCCCGTGCTGTTTCCGCTGCGACTTCCACCACGCCCTCCAGCACCTCACCGCGCGTCAGATTGTCTTGTGCATCCATGGTCACGCGAAACTCGGCGCCGCGCACCGCCAGCGTCGCCAGTGGCGTCGTCACGCCGTGGCGCGTTTGCGTGTTCTCGCCGGAACGGCGCACCAGCGACTCAACGCGCCCGGCAAGCAACTTCATTGTCGATTCCAGCAGGCCGACGCCCGCATAAGTACGCATGCGCTCAAGCCGCACCTGCGTGCCCGATTGCACACGCACGGTTAAGCCGTCCTGCAACTTCAGCGTGACGTAGCCATTCTTGCCGGTGACGATCTGCGCGCCCTCGGCCAGTGAGGCCCCTAGCACCAACACCGACGGCGTGGCCTGCTGCACGCCGCCCGTGGCTTTAACATCGCCTTCTATATGAGTAACCGTAGCCGTGACCGGCGTGATTTTCAACAACGAAAAGGGTATGCGCAACGCAGCGCCGGGAAAGATGTGATTCGGATTCGGCAAGCGGTTGAGGCGCGCCACCCTGGGCCAATCTGCAGACGTATTTAGCAAACGCCCGCTCAAACCGATCAGCGTATCGCCTTTGGTGACTTTGTAAACGTATTCTTCTTCTGCTCCCGCAGCCGACACCGATAGTGCGCTCAGCGCCAGCGCCAAGGCCAGCACGCTGCGTCTACTATCTACGGTCTCACGCGACGGTTTCACGGCAAGCTACCCCAAAAAAAAGCGCGGCCCACGGAGATCTGTCTAAACTTTACACAAGGTTGCAACACATTATTCGCGTCACAACACACCGGTTTCAAGAATACTGCGAGGCGTATCGCAGCGCAAACGGGAACAACGTTCCAGCTTTCGATACGCGGGATCATTTTGCTTGACGCCCGGCTTCGTCGCGTTCCACCCATCGGGGTATCACGCCCGCCATGCCGGCGGCGGCGTGAAACGCACAATCAATCCCCAAACCCGCTACCCATACCAGCCGCTCGCCCGACCACAAATACGGCAAGCGATCACGCCGCCACGGCGGCACGCCCTGCTCCTGAAACAAATCTTTTACCTGGCGGCGCGGACGCGCGGCATCGGGCTGCAATTTTTCGCCGCCACGGCGCAAACGCAACGTGACCGGATTCGCCAGCAGCTTTTCAAGGTCAATACCGGCGCCGCGCTTGCGGCGCATTTCAAGCGCGGCGTGTAATTCAGGAATCACCAGCCGGCGTTCTTCGCGCCAGTACCGCGAAAATTCTTTTGCGATTGAACGTTGCGCAGTCACCACATGCAGCGCGCCGGAAAATCGCCGCAGGTCGTGTTCGCCCAAGCCGATGCAAACCCGCGCATCGATCTTTGCCGTAATCACCTGGCGCAGCGCTTCATCCAGCCGCCGTGCGTCCGGCATCGCCACGTGTTGCGTAGCAAGAAAATAGCGCAACAGATTGCGCGCGCGTACTGCGGGCAAGTTTTGCAGCAACGCAACTGCCAGCGTAGCATCGCCGTGAGCGCCCGCACCATCGATTCGCGCCAGCATATCCAGCAACTGCGCCGCTTCGGCCATGTGCCCCGCCGCGCGCGACAGCGTTTTGCGGTAATCCGGCGCGCGCGCTTCAAGACGCGGCATGATGTCGATGCGCAGAAAATTGCGCAGGTAATAAGGATCGTTATTGCTTTCGTCTTCCACCCACGACAACGCGCGGGCGGCGGCATACTGCTCAATATCAGCGCGTGTAAATCCCAGCAAAGGCCGCAGCAAGCGCAGAGCTGGACGCACCGCGTCCTCGCGCACCGGCGGCATGGCCGCGAGGCCTTTCACCCCGGCGCCGCGCAACAATTGCAGCAGCACGGTTTCAGCCTGATCATCCTGATGCTGCGCCAGCACCACGTTTTCGGCCGGTTGCGCGCGAAAAGCCGCGTAACGCGCCGCGCGCGCCGCCGCCTCGATGCTATCGCCGCGCGCCACAGTCACCTTTAGCATACGCAAGGGCACGCCGCGTTCGCGGCAAAGCCGCTTGCAAAAACGCACCCATTCATTTGCATGCGGACTCAACTGATGATTGACGTGAATCGCCGATAGCCGCCAATCATGGCGCGGCGCCAGCGTATGCAGGATATCCAGCAATACCACGGAATCCACGCCGCCGCTCAAACCCACGCACAGACGAGCGCCGCGTGTGACGTGCGCAGCGAGCGTGCGTTCTACACCACTGCGCAGCGCTTGCATCTAATGCTCGCGATTATTCATCGAATATTACGCCGCAAGACACCAACACCATCGCCGCATGTAGGATGCCGGTGACGAAGGAACTGCATCGTTCGCGCGTCAGGCCTCGTGCATCGCTCACGCCGACGATTGATGCGGTTCACTACGCTCACCGGCATCCTACGCTTCCTTGAACTTGCCGTAGTTCACCAGCTTTTCAAAGCGGGCCGCAAGCAACTCGTCCATGGACTTGTCACGCAACGCGCGCCAGGTATCGGCCAGTGCCTTCTTCATTTGCTGCATCATGGCATCGGGGTCGCGATGCGCGCCGCCCAGCGGCTCGGTAACGATTTTGTCGATGAGGCCCAACGCCTTCAGGCGTGTCGCGGTAATACCCAGCGTCTCGGCGGCTTCCGGCGCCTTGTCGGCACTCTTCCACAAAATCGCCGCGCAGCCTTCAGGAGAAATTACCGAGTAAGTTGAGTACTGCAGCATCAGCGTCACATCACCGACGGCAATCGCCAAAGCGCCGCCGGAGCCGCCTTCACCGATCACACTACAGATGATCGGCGTTTTCAATTCCGCCATCGCATACAGATTGCGGCCGATGGCTTCGGACTGTCCGCGCTCTTCCGCCTCGACACCCGGATAAGCCCCCGGCGTATCAATAAAGGTAAACACCGGCAAACTGAATTTTTCCGCGAGTTTCATCAGCCGCAACGCCTTGCGGTAGCCCTCCGGCTTGGGCATGCCGAAATTGCGCACGGTGCGTTCCTTGGTATCACGGCCCTTTTGATGACCGATCACCACCACGTTTTGTTCATTGAACCGCGCCATGCCGCCAACGATAGCCGGATCATCGCCAAAGATGCGGTCACCATGCAACTCTTCAAAGCCGGAGAAAATGCCGTTGATGTAATCCAGCGTGTAGGGCCGCTGCGGATGCCGCGCCACTTGCGAGATTTGCCAGGCATTCAACTTGGCGTAGATGTCCCGGGTCAGCCCCTGACTTTTTTTGCTGAGTTTATTGATTTCATCGGAAAGTTCCACCGCCGAATCGTGCTGCGCAAAGCGCAGTTCTTCGATACGCAATTCGAGTGCTTCGATAGGCTTTTCGAAGTCGAGAAAGGTCTGTTTCATGGGAGGATAATACCGTGAAGGCGTGTAAGGGTGTAGAAGTGAATTGGGTTACACCGTGACGCCTTCACCCTTTGACG
>JANMXV010000448.1:0-13933 GCA_031381325.1 Betaproteobacteria bacterium
GTTGCATGCCTGCTGCTGAATTGGCCGAGACAATGTAACCATCGGCATGCGATGCGCCAACGATAAAAAGCTTACTGCCATTCACACGGAATCCGCCTTCAAACGGCGTGGCTTGCATATTGATTTTGCCGGCGTCGAGCGTGCCCGCTTGTTCCTGCCACGCGGTGGCGGGCAGAATGTCGCCCGACACCAAACCTTCCAGCAGTTTTTTCTTCAGCGGCTCGTTATTGCTATCCGCCAGCACGCGCGCGGCAAGCACGGCCGCCGCAGTCAGTGGCTCCGGCACCAGCGCGCGCGCCAGACCTTGCGCGACGATCGCCATGTCACCGAGCTTCAAGCCCATGCCGCCGTATTGCTCCGGCACCAGCACGCCCAGCCAGCCGAGATCGGCCATTTGCTTCCACACCGCACGGTCACATTCGGATTTGGTTTCACGCAATTTGCGCACCCGCGCGACATCGACGCCGCGCGCAAAATCCGTGACGCTGTTCGACAGCATCGACCGGTGTTCGCTGAAATCCTGCTGAGACATGAACATGCTCCGATAAAATATTGAATAAAAACAAATAGTTATAATATATGGACAAAGGTTGCGCGCAACGGCGCCGCCGGGAGAGCCACACTGTAACGAATATAATTGCGCGGCTCAACAGCGAAGCGCGAGAATTTCGCTGTTGCACGCTTTACACCGTTTAATCACACACGCACACACTGAGGAACGTCATGACCATTTCCATGTACAACGCATCCATCCCGGTAATGATCAAAATTCTGGGCAATCTCGAATCCATAGTCGACAAAGCCATCGCACACGCAGCCGCGCGCAAGATCGACGACGCGGCATTCGTCGAGGCGCGTTTGTTCCCTGATATGTTTACCTTGGCGCGGCAGATACGCGTCGCCACGGATATGTCGAAAGGCGCAGGCGCGAGGCTTGCCGGCATTGAAATCCCCAAGTTCGAGGATAATGAGAAGACACTCGCTGAACTCAAGGCGCGTCTGCGCAAGGCGATTGATTTTCTGAAAACGCTGACACCTGCGCAGATTGACGGCACCGAAGACAAAGTCATTACGCTGACGGTTGGCGGCAATACGATGACCTTCAACGGTCTGGATTACCTGCTGTACTGGGTGCTGCCGAATTTTTATTTTCACGTCGCTACCGCCTATAACCTGCTGCGTCATGGCGGCGTTGAAATCGGCAAAATGGATTATCTCGGCAAGCCGTAGCAACCTGTTGAAACGCACCACAACAACACCCGGCATTGCTAAAACCAGATGCGTTGCCCGGCGGGGGCACGCATGGTTATCCCTTGAGCGATTGCGCGATATGCTCGGCGGCGCGCATACCGAACGCGATGCCTTTGATCAATCCACCGACATAGCCGCCGCCAGTGCCGCCTTCGAGGCCGCCGGTGGTTGCACCCACCGCATACAGCCCGGCTATCGGTGCGCCGCGCGTGCTCATTACGCGTCCATCGCCATCGGTAAAAATACCACCGAAGGTATAGGTCATGCCCGCGCACAAAGGCACTGCGTAGTACGGCGGCTTGGCGATGGATGATGGCACAATCGGCAGCGCACTACGCCTGGGATTCAGGCTCATTGTTTGCCCGGTCGCCAGCGCCTGGTTATAGGCATTCACCGTGAGTTGCAGTAGTTCAGCAGCGATGCCGGTTTTCGCTGCGAGTTCGCCCAGCGATGCAGCCCTGAGGATAGTGCCGCCGGCATTTGCGAGTTGCGGATTCGCAGGAATACGTGCGCTGCGGCCCGGACCTTCCCAGATCGCGTGGTCGAATATCGCCCAGGCAGACAAGGGATTTGCCAGCCGCGCAATGGTGTTGGCGACGAATACGCCGCCCTGGCCCTCGTCCACAAAACGCTCGCCGGCATCGTTCACTACTATGCCCACCGTGCCCAATTCATCGAGCTGCGGATACGGCCACACCTTGTCGTTGGTGAACGAATCACGCGACAGCATGTGCCCGTAGAAATATTTGAGTTCCGACAGTTGCGCGCCCATCGCCTGCGCCATGCGCAAGCCATCGCCGACGCCGGTGCCGGCGCCGCGTGTTTTCACTTTGGCGAAATCAATGCCCATATGTTCACGCACCAACGCAGGGTTGCCCTGATACCCGCCATCGGCCAGCACCACCGCGCGCGCATGAAACTGTTGTTTAGCCGAACCCTCACCGGCTTCAACACCGATACACTGGCCTTCTTGTTCCATCAGTGCGATGGCGGGCAGGCGCAACATTTTGCCGCCGCGCTTTTCGAGATTGACCACCAACTGGCGCAGCGTAACGTCGGGACCGCGGCCTTTCCAATCCAGCCCGGCGACAATCGGCCGCGGCGGCGCCAGCACATGCTGCTGCCACACGATATTGCCGACTCTTATGTATTTAGCGCCTTCGCCGCGCAGCCAGTCGATGGCACGGCCTGCAGTAGTCGCCAGCGAGCGAGCCAGTTCGGGATCAGCCTTACCGCCGGTAGCGTCTTTGATCACCTCCATCAGCTTTTCGGCAGGATCCTTTGCGTTGTGACACGCAATGTGCAGCACACCGCCGGAGTATCGCGAATTGCACAAATAACGCTCGTCAACGCCGCGTTCCAGCGCCGCCACTTTCAAGCCTTGTTGCGCGGCGCGGTTGGCTGCGGAAAGGCCGGCGATGCCGCCGCCTACCACCACTACGTCGTATGGTTCGTTTGAAATCATTTGTGATGCCCCGCGTTCGAGACGCTGATTGTAATCCACGCTTCGGGACCACAAGAGGTACTGCTAGACTTGCCTCAATCGCAGACAACGCAAGCAAGGAGAATTCCACATGTCATTCACTGGCCGCATCGGACTGCTGGCGCCTTCATCCAACACCACGGTCGAAACCGAGTTCTTCAAGGTGCTGCCTGAAGGCGTAACGCTACACACCGCGCGTCTGCCCATCACGCAAGTCACGCCCGAATCCATCGGCAAGATGGCCGACTCGCTGGATGTCGAAGCGAAGATGCTCGCCAGCGCCGATGTGGACGTGATCATTCTCGGCGCAACCGCGCCAAGTTTTCTCAAGGGCCTGGGCTACGACCGCGAAGTCAGCAAACGCATCACCGACGTGACCGGCAAACCGGCGACAACGACTTCAACCGCGCTGCTGGAGGCGTTTAAAACCCTCGGCATTTCGCGCATCGCATTGGGCTCGGCGTACAGTCCGGCGGTGAATGATATTTGCGCAAAGTTCATCGAGGCCAATGGCATCAAGGTGGTTGCCAAAGATGGCCTCAACGTGATCGATAATCTGCAGATTGGCCGGCTCAATGTACAGACGGCTTACGATCTCGGCAGGAAAGTGGATTGCCCCGAAGCGCAAGCCATCGTGCTGGCCTGTACCAACTGGAAAAGCATGGCCATCATCGAGCGCCTTGAACAAGACCTCGGCAAACCGGTGCTGAGCACCACGCAGGTCAGCATTTGGGGTGCGTTGAAAAAAATCGGTTACAGCGGCAGCATTGATGGTTTCGGCAAACTGCTGCGCACATTCGCGGACACCCAGGACAAGGCCGCCGCCTGAGAGGGTGCGGCTCTGCCATGCCGGCGCCCTGCCGTTGGTTACTCGCCTTGTGCGCGGCACTCTGTGTCGCGCACGCAGCCAACGCCCAGACTGCTTCGACAGAGCCTGTCCTGAGCTTGTCGAAGGGATCAGGACAGACTTACCCGACGCGCCCCTTGCGCATGATCATTCCCGCCGGCGCCGGCGGCGGCGTGGATACCGTCGCACGCATCGTCGGCACGCCGCTCGCTGCGGCACTGGGCCAACCGGTGGTGATGGAGAACCGGCCCGGCGCGGGCACCATGCTGGCTTCTGATCTCACCGCGAAATCGCCGCCCGATGGTTACACGCTGCTGATGGTCACCAACAGCCATGCCATCAACGCCGGCATCCACAAGAATCTGCGCTACGACCCGCTCAATGATTTTTCGGAAATCAGTTTTGTGACCACGCTGCCTTATCTGCTGGTGGTGCATCCGGGTGTGCCGGCGCGCTCCGCCGGGGAACTCATCGCGCTCGCGCGCAAGCATCCGGGCAAGCTTTATTTTTCATCGGCGGGCGCGGGTTCCGGCACGCACCTCGCATTTGAATTGTTCATCGCGCTGTCGCACATCGATGTGGTGCATGTGCCGTACAAAAGCGGTTCGCCCGCGTTGGTCGACCTGGCGGGCGGCCACGTGCAACTGATGTTCAGCAATATCATCAACTGCATGCCGTATGTCAGAAACAAGCGGCTCGTCGCATTGGGTATTTCCACCGCCAAGCCGTCGCCGTTGTATCCAGGTTTACCGACGATTGCCGCATCCGGCCTGCCGGGCTATGAAGCCGATGCGTGGTATGGGGTGCTCGCCCCGGCGCGCGTGCCAGCGGACATCGTCGCCAGGCTCAACCGCGAGATCAATGCCATACTGCGCACCGCTGATGTTAAAGAAAAACTCGCCGCGCAGGGCGCCGTTGTCGCGGGCACTACGCCGGAAGAATTTGCGGCGATCATGCGTCGCGATATTCAGAAGTGGGCCAAAGTCACGGCCGGGCTGAAACTGCAAATTCAGTAACCGATAAACCGCGTCGTAACTATTTATTTTTAAAGGGATTTTATGAGTAAACTTTTCGAGAAACTAGCGTCCGGCCAAATGGGACTGGGCGTATGGATCAAAGGCGGGCCAAGCTGGGTATCGACGATTGCGCGCGCCGGGTTTGATTTCGTGCGGCCCGACATGATGTTTTCCGCCATCGACTGGCGCGAGCTCGATCACATCAACCGCACCGCACAAGCCGTGGGCATCACGACGTGGGTGCGCGTGCCGGCGAACCCGTGGCTCGCCGGACCGGATCAACTGCAAGTGACGGTCGATGTGGCGCGCGCATTCAGTCTCGGTATTCCATTTGTGGGCGCCTCCATTGCATCCGCCGCGCAAGCGCGTGCGTGCATGGAAGTGTCGCGGGACTGGCATCGCTCCGGCGCGGGCGAGTACCCGAACTCGATAGAAACTTTCTCGGCCATGCATAAAAAGGAAGCCGCCGCCGCGGTGTTCGTGCCGCACATCGAGGCCGGCAACGCGATCAAGGAGATCGATGAAATCATCGCTATCGATGGTCTGCGCGTAATCATGCTTGCAATGACCGATCTGAGCAAAGCGCTGGGCCTGCCGTTCGAATACGATCATCCCGATCTGTGGCGCGCAGTCGATCGCATCGTTGCCAAGGCGCACGCACGCAACATCGTGGTCGCCGCCAATATGGGCTATGCGTTCACCACGCCCGAGCAAATGCGCGCGCGCGTGCAACGCATGCATGAACACGGCATTCGCATTTGCCTGATGCAGGGCGCGGACAGCATGCTGGAAAATCTGGCGAAAGCCGTGCTCACGGATATACGCAGCGTCATTCCATAGCCCGCGGCGGCGAGACCTGCCATGCTGTCGAGGAAGAGAAGATCCATGAAGCCGTTGATCATATTAGGATAAATTATCAATAAAAACAGTAAGTTACTGACATTGAGGTGGTTGCGAGTATTATTCTGCATCACGAGGTCTATTTGAAGGAGATTGCGATGAACGCGATGAAATGCTTACCCGCGGTTTTTGCGGTGTTAATAGGTGCGTCAACTGCGGTATGGGCGCAGCAAAAAGGTCCGGCTGCCGCCAAAGATGTTTTTGCAAAAGACCCCTCGGTCGATGCGCAGCAACAGCAATCGCAATGGGCCGACAAGCCGCTGCCCGAAATGAAGGGCGTGCTGTCGTGGAAAATGTTGGGCGAAGTCAAGCCGGTCAAACAAAAAGACAAGTTCGTGCCGGAGTTCGCCAAATCGATTTCCGCGTTGGACAAAAAAGAAGTCAGAATCCAGGGCTTCATGATGCCGCTCGACATGGGCGAGAAGCAGGCGCGGTTTATTCTGTCCGCGCTACCGCCTTCGTGCTCGTTTTGTTTGCCCGGCGGCCCCGAACAAATGGTTGAGGTGCAAGCCAAGTCGCCGGTCAAATACGGCTTCGAGCCGATACTGCTCACCGGCAAACTCGCCGTGCTGAAAGATGATCCGATGGGGCTTTATTATCGGCTCACCGACGCGGTGGTTACCGTCGGCGGCAAGTAATTGCCGGTGTGATTTGTCCGCATTAGATTCGGGCAAATAATGCCGCGACAGTTTTTCCATTACCTATGCGTGCTCCTGCTGCTGGTTGCGCAGCAGGGCGCGCTTGTTCATGCCACCTGGCACGCCAGCGGCGACGCGCATGGGCACGCAGCGCCCCAACACGATGGTCACGTACATGATCAAGACAGCGGTCATAAAGCCCCGCTTGGCCAAGGCAGCCTGTGTGCGTTCGATCTCGCATTCGGCCAGATGCTCGGTGGCATGCATGGGTCGTGTGCCCCCCAGCTTGTTACAGTACTTCCTGTATCACTGACCGCTTATTCGCTGAACCCGCGGGTCAGCGCTGAAGCCATACCCGCGCTCTCGCGCGGCCCGCCTGTACTCCTCTGACCACCGGCGTTAGCGCCGGAAATAACACTTTTGTTTCGGTTGCGCGATATGCGGATTGCCGCGTTGTCGCGCCGTGTTCCTTTCAGAGGAAAATTCATGTTTAGGAAAACTACGCTAATGGCTGCGGCGGTTGCATCTGCCATAGCAACCCTGGCACAAATCGCCTCACCCGCGCACGCACAAGTCAAAGCGGCGCCCGCGCCCGCCAGCAAGCCAACAGAACTGCCGCCGGTGGTGGTTACCGGCAATCCGCTCGGCAGTGAATTGTTCGAATTGGTGCAACCCATCTCGGTACTCAGCGGGCAAGAACTTTTTCAATTGCGCCGCTCCACCATCGGCGAAACCTTGAATGGCTTGCCAGGCGTCAGCGCCACCAGCTTCGGTCCGAATGCGAGCCGCCCGGTGATACGCGGGCTGGACAGTGACCGCATACGCATACTTCAAAACGGCACCGCGGTTGTGGATGCGTCGTCGCTGAGCTTCGATCACGCCGTGGCGGTGGATCCCATGGTGGTGGAACGCGCGGAAGTCGTGCGCGGCCCGGCGGCCTTGTTGTATGGAGGCAGCGCTGTCGGCGGCGTGGTCAACGTGATCGACAATCGCATTCCGCAGAGCGCGGTGCAAGGTGTCACCGGGCGCGGCGAGACGCGCTACGGCGGGGCCGAGCGTGAAAAGGCCAGCGGCATCGTGCTCGAAGCCGGCAATGGCCGCCTTGCGCTGCACGCGGATGCCTATACGCGCGACACCGACGATCTCAAAATCAAGGGTCCGAATATTTCGCCGCGCTTGCAGGCTATTGACCCAACTCGAGTGGTCACGCAAGGTACGCTGCCCAACAGCGCATCGCGTTCAAAAGGGGGGGCGGTGGGAATGTCGCTGACCTGGGATCGCGGTTATGCGGGAATTTCCTATTCGGGTTTTGATACCCATTACGGTACCGTAGCTGAACCCAATGTGGTCATCGACATGAAAAGCAATCGCCTCGATGTGGCTGGCGAAGTGCGGGAAATCAGCAGCTTCATCAGCAGTGCGAAATTCAAGTTTGGCAGCACCGATTACGAGCATAGGGAAATCGATCTGGGTGTCGTGGGCACGACCTTTCGCAGCAAGGGCTATGACTCGCGGGTCGAGTTCACACACGCCGCCCTGGGTCCATTAAAGGGCGCTTTTGGCTTGCAGATGAGCGATCTGGATTTCTCCGCAGCGGGCGCGGAAGCGTTTGTGCCGTCGACCAATACCAATGCCAAGGCGGTTTTCCTGTATGAAGAAGCGCAGTACGGCACGCTGAAAATTTCTTTTGGCGCACGTCATGAGCGTACCGATGTGCGTTCCGGCGGCGGCGGGCCGAAAGACCCCAACACCGGCAACGCGCGGTTTGATCCGCCACAAACCCGCAACTTCAACGCCAACAGCGGCTCACTGGGCGCGTTGTGGGGCTTTACGCCTAATGCGGGCCTGGCGCTCAACGGCACATGGACGGAGCGTGCGCCGACGTTCTATGAACTTTTCGCCAACGGCCCGCATTTGGCGACAGCCGCGTACGAGGTGGGCAATACCGCGTTTGGCAAGGAAAAATCCACGGGCATCGAAGCGGCCTTGCGCATGAAATCCGGCGCGGGTGCTGGCAACATCAGCGGCAGCGTGAGTGTGTTCCAGAATCGCTTCAAGAATTTTGTCACGCTGTTCAACGCGGGCAACACACGCGGGGTGGATGGCGAATTCAATCCGCTAGATGCCGACGGCAACGGCGTGGCCGACGGCTCAGGCGAACGAATTTTGCGGGAATTGCAATACCGCGCCGTGCCCGCGCGCTTTCGCGGCGCCGAGGCCGAAGGCAAGTTTCGCGTTTTGGAGCGGAGCGCCAGCACGCTTGATGTGCAACTGAAATTCGACTATGTGCGTGCGGAGGATTTGAGCACCGGCTTGCCGTTGCCGCGCATCGCGCCGCGGCGCTTTGGGGCGGGCTTGGATTACCGGCGCAACGCTTTCGGCGCGCGGCTCGATGTTACGCACGTGGCGGGGCAGGGCCGCGTTGCCGCCAACGAATTGCCCACCGATGGTTACACGATGCTCAACGCGGGCGTCAGCTATCGCGTGAAAATGCCGCTGGGCAGTGTGGATTTGTTCGCGCGCGGCGTCAATTTGTTGAACGCAGACGCGCGCAATCACGTCTCATTTCTGAAAGACATCGCGCCGCTGGGCAAACGCAGCGGACAGTTGGGTGTGAGAGCGCAGTTTTAGTGGCGCGTTTGTCGTACGGCACAGAGCAGACGATAATCGCGCCTGTGCGGTGATGTGTTGAGCTTAGGGACGCAAGCATTTGTTTTTAAATGATGTTATGAATAACACCACGGCGCTGGATCAGAATTCGCGCGAGCTCACGCTGCTCGCGTGGTGCATCGCGGGCAGCGTAGCGGCGCATGTGCTGGTGATGGCGATACTGCCGGCCTGGCGGGCCGCCAAGGAAACGCCGCCGCTGCCGCTAACGGTGGCGCTATTGAAGCCACCGCCGGAAATCGAGCCACCGAAGTTACCCGAGCCGTTGCCGATAGAGACACGGCCCGTGCCGCCACAGCGCGCGAAGCCCGTGCCTCTGAAACCCGTGACGCGCGAGGAACGGCCCGTCGCACAACCGCGAGCCGCGCCGCTATTGACTGCGCCACCCGAAGCGCCGGCCGCACCCGTGATTGCGGTGGCGCCGGAACAAAAGCCCGCGCCACCGCCGGAGCCGCCGCGTGTGCAGCCTGCCGCGCCCGTGCCGCCGGCGCCGGTTACGCCGCCGCGCTCGGATGCGGCTTATCTCAACAATCCGCGTCCGGCCTATCCGCTGGCCGCGCGGCGCCGTGGTGATCAAGGCACGGTGCTGATCAGAGTGCTGGTTACGACCGAAGGACTGGCTGCGGGTGTCAGTCTTGAAAAAACCAGCGGCCACCCTGCGTTGGACGAATCCGCGCTTAGTGCGGTGAAATCCTGGCGCTTTGTGCCCGCGCGTCAGGGCGGGCAGGCGATTGAATCTCCGTACGTGGTGCCCATAGTCTTTAAGGTCGAATAGCGGGGCTATAATCAACGGTTGAAAAACTGATGCATCGCCCTGATATCTACGCCATTCCTCGCCAGTTTCTACGAGTATCCCCAACCGCATGAATCCCGAAATATTTCATGGCACGACTATCTTGTCGGTACGCCGCGGCAGCCAGGTTGCGCTGGGCGGTGACGGTCAGGTCACGCTTGGCAATATCGTAGTCAAATCCACCGCGCGCAAAGTGCGGAGGCTGTATCACGAGAAAATTCTCGCGGGATTTGCCGGCGGCACGTCCGATGCGTTCACCTTGTTTGAGCGCTTTGAGGCCAAGCTGGAAAAACATCAAGGCAATTTGATGCGTTCGGCGGTGGAGCTGGCGAAAGATTGGCGCACCGACCGCATGCTGCGCCGTCTTGAAGCGATGCTCGCGGTGGCCGACCACGAACATTCGTTGATCATCACCGGCGTGGGCGACGTGCTAGAGCCGGAGTTGGGCGTAGTCGCCATCGGCAGCGGCGGTTCTTTCGCGCAGGCGGCGGCGCGCGCACTGCTGGAAAATACCGGCCTTTCGCCGCGCGACATCGTTAAGAAATCGCTCGAAATTGCGGGCGATCTTTGCATTTATACAAATCAGCAGCATGTGATAGAGGTTTTGGAGTGAAGGAGTGAAGGGGTGAAGTTGTGAAGGAGGTACCCCCAACTCACTACCCCGCGGTTTTTCTGTTTTGCCCCTTCACTCCTTTACTCATTCACCCCTTCACGGCATTCAGCAATGAGCACCATGACCCCCCAAGAAATAGTCCACGAACTTGACCGCCACATCATCGGTCAGGATGATGCCAAGCGCGCGGTGGCCATAGCGTTGCGCAATCGCTGGCGCCGGCAGCAGGTGGCCGAGCCATTGCGGCAGGAAATCACGCCCAAGAATATTTTGATGATCGGACCGACCGGCGTGGGCAAAACGGAAATCGCGCGCAGACTCGCGCGCTTGGCCGATGCGCCGTTCATCAAGATCGAGGCGACGAAATTCACCGAGGTGGGCTACGTCGGGCGCGATGTCGATACCATCATTCGTGATCTGGTGGAAACCGCGATCAAAGACATGCGTAGCGAGGCGGCGCGAAAATTCAGGCGGCAGGCCGAAGATAGTGCAGAGGAACGCGTGCTGGATGTGCTGTTGCCGCCGGCACCCGATTTCGGCCCCAAATCTGGCAACGGGCCTGACAATGACGCGGGTAGCAGCGAAAACCCCACGCGCCGGAAATTCCGCAAAAAACTGCGCGAGGGCGAGTTCGACGACAAGGAAATCGAGATCGAAGTTGCCGCGGCACAGGCGCACATGGAAATTCTCGCACCGCCGGGCATGGAAGACCTGACCTCGCAGATTCAGGGCATGTTCCAGAACATAGGCACGAGCAAAAAGCGCACGCGCAAACTCAAGGTAAATGCAGCGATGCGGCTGCTAACCGATGAAGAATCAGGCAAGCTGGTCAACGACGAAGAGCTAAAGCTGCAAGCCGTCAACAGCGTCGAGCAGAACGGCATTGTGTTTCTCGACGAGATCGACAAGATCGCCGCGCGTCAGGAAACCTCGGGCGCCGATGTGTCGCGCCAGGGCGTGCAACGAGACCTGCTGCCGTTGGTCGAAGGCACCACGGTGAGCACCAAATACGGCATGATCAAAACCGATCATATTTTGTTTATTGCCAGTGGCGCGTTTCATTTGGCCAAGCCCTCCGATTTGATTCCGGAATTGCAGGGGCGTTTTCCGATTCGTGTTGAATTAAAGAGCCTTTCCGTTTCCGATTTCGAGCAGATACTCACCAACACCCACGCCAGTCTGGTCAAGCAATACGAAGCGTTGCTCGCCACCGAATCGGTAAAACTCGAATTCGGCGCGGATGCGATTAAACGCCTCGCCGAGATCGCGTGGCAGGTCAACGAGAAAACCGAAAACATCGGCGCGCGGCGGCTCTACACCGTGATGGAAAAGCTGCTGGAGGATATTTCGTTTAATGCCGCAAAGCACGCCGGTCAAACGATGCTCATCGACCGCGACTATGTGGATACGCGGCTGAAGGACCTTGCGCAGAGCGAGGACTTGGCGCGCTACGTTTTGTGACCCGCGCACGAGTACACTAAAATATCTTTTGAGGAGAGCCATGTCAGCCGTTCCCCGACTTACCACTGCCTTATCCGGCTTGCCGATGGGCTTGGAGCGCCAGTTGCTCGATAAATCCATCGCCATCGAGCATTGGCTGCGCAGCCAGTGGCTGGAGCATACGCCGCCGTTTTACGGCTCGGTCGATCTGCGCAACAGCGGCTTCAAGCTCGCGCCGGTGGATACTAATTTGTTTCCGGGCGGCTTCAACAATCTGAATCCGGATTTTCATGCGCTGTGCGTGCAAGCGGCGCTGACCGCGGTGGAAAAAATCTGCCCCGAGGCGCGCGACGCGCTGCTGATTCCTGAAAATCACACACGTAACCCGTTCTATCTGCAAAACGTTGCCACGCTGGCGCGCATTTTGCGCAACGCGGGCATGAACGTGCGCATCGGCAGCCTGCTGCCGGGGCTTGCCGCGCCGATGGATGTGGATTTGCCCGAAGGCAAAAAACTCACGCTGGAACCACTGAAACGTTCGGGTAACCGGCTGGGCCTGGACGGCTTTGACCCGTGCGTGGTGCTGCTCAATAACGACCTCTCGGCGGGCATACCCGAGGTGTTGCGCAACATCGAACAGCCGCTGTTCCCGCCGCTGCACGCGGGCTGGGCGGTGCGCCGCAAGTCGAACCATTTCGCGGCCTACAATGAAGTCGCCAAAGATTTCGCGAAGCTGCTGGATATAGACCCGTGGCTGATCAATCCGTATTTTGAGATGTGCGGCAAGATCAATTTTCAGGAGCGTCAGGGCGAAGAATGCCTGGCGGGTTACGTGTCGGAAATCCTCACGGACATTCGCGCCAAGTACCGGGAATACGGCATCACAGAAGACCCGTTCGTGATCGTCAAGGCCGATGCCGGCACCTACGGCATGGGCATCATGACGGTAAAAGACGCCTCCGAAGTGCGCGGGCTTAATCGCAAGCAGCGCAACAAGATGGCGGTGGTGAAAGAGGGCATGCAGGTGCAAGAGGTGCTGGTGCAAGAGGGCGTGTATACCTTCGAAACCGTGCGCGATGCGGTGGCCGAACCGGTGGTGTACATGATCGACCGCTTCGTGGTGGGCGGCTTTTACCGGCTCAACACGCAGCGCGGCAAGGATCAGAATCTCAACGCGCCGGGCATGCAATTCGAGCCGCTGGCGTTTGCCGAGCCGTGTTCATCGCCCGATCCGGATGATCCCGATTGCGCGCCGAATCGCTTTTACGCCTACGGTGTGATTGCGCGGCTGGCGCTGCTGGCGGCGTCGATTGAACTGGAGCGTACGGAGTCTCTGGTGCAGCCGGAGGATATGGCAGCGGCGGCGGCAACAGCGGCGGCATGAAGCTCGCGTTTATCGTCGATCCGCTCGACGAATTCAAGATTTACAAAGACACCTCGTTTGCGATGATGCGCGAGGCGGCTGCGCGCGGCTGCGAGCTGTACACTTTGCAGCAAGAAGATATTTTCTGGCGCAAGCATCGCGTCGCGGGGCATGCCGCGCGGCTGTATCTCACCGGCCAAAAAAACGAACAAGCCGCGTGGTATCGCAGTGTAGCGGCTGTCGAAACCGATCTCGCGGCCTTCGATGCGGTGATCATGCGCAAAGACCCGCCGTTCGATATGGAGTACGTCTACAGCACTTATCTGCTGGAAATGGCCGAAACGCAAGGCGCGCGTGTGTTCAACCGCCCGCGCGCGATACGCGATCACAATGAGAAGCTGGCGATTGCCCGCTATGCGCAGTTCACCGCGCCGACGGTAGTGACGCGGCTGGAAAAAGTGCTGCGCGATTTTCTTGCCGAGCACGGCGATGTAATTTTCAAGCCGCTGGACGGCATGGGCGGCACCTCGATTTTTCGCGTGCGCCGCGATGATCCGAATGTCAGCGTGATCATAGAAACGCTGACGCAACTGGGCGCGCGCACCATCATGGCGCAGCGCTATTTGCCGGAAATCGCCGAAGGTGATAAACGCGTGTTGCTGATCGGCGGCAAGCCGGTGCCGTTTTGTCTGGCGCGCATTCCCAAGACGGGCGAAACGCGTGGCAATCTTGCGGCGGGCGGCACGGGTGTCGCGCGTGAACTTAATGCCCGCGACCGCGAAATCGCCGAAACGTTGGCGCCGCTGCTGCACGCGCAGGGGCTGCTGCTGGTGGGGCTGGATGTGATCGGCAGTTGCCTGACTGAGATCAATGTCACCAGTCCGACCTGTTTTCAGGAAATCACCCAGCAGACGGGCTGCAA
>JANMXV010000490.1:0-5981 GCA_031381325.1 Betaproteobacteria bacterium
ACATGACCGGCGTGCCGCTGGTAGTCGATTTCGCGGCGATGCGCGAAGCCGCCAAAGCCATGGGCAAGGACCCCGCCATCATCGAACCGCTGTGCCCCGGCCACCTGATCATGGATCACTCGGTGCAAGTCGATAACTACGGCACCGCAGACGCGCTCAGGAAAAACATGGAAATCGAATTCTCGCGCAATCGCGAGCGCTATGAATTCCTGAAATGGAGCGCGCAGGCGTTCAAGACCTTCCAGATCATCCCGCCCGGCAACGGCATTTGCCATCAAATCAACCTCGAATACGTGTCGCAAGTGGTATGGAACAAAGGCGACATGTACTATCCGGACAGTCTCGTCGGCATCGACTCGCACACCACCATGGTCAATGGCCTCGGCGTGCTGGGCTGGGGCGTGGGTGGCATCGAAGCCGAAGCGGCGATGCTGGGCCAGCCGATGTACTTCCTCGAACCCGATGTGGTCGGCGTACACCTCACCGGCAAACTCAGCGATGGCGTCACCGCCACCGACCTGGTGCTGAAAATCGTAAAAGTGCTGCGCGACCACAAAGTCGTCGGCAAGTTTGTCGAATACTTCGGCGACGGCGCGGCGTCGCTGCGCATACCGGATCGCGCCACCATCGGCAATATGTCGCCCGAATACGGCGCGACTTGCGGCTTCTTCCCGGTGGACGACGTGGCCTGCGAATTCCTCGAAATGACCGGCCGTGGCGCTATCGTTCCCGCCGTCAAAGCTTACTGGAAAGCGCAAGGCATGTATGGCATGCCGAAAGAAGGCGATATCGATTACTCGACCGTGGTCGAACTCGATCTGTCCACCGTGAAGCCCGCTGTATCCGGCCCGCGCCGGCCGCACGACCACATGGCGCTGCCGAAAATCGGCGCCACCTATCGCGACCTCATGGGCAAAGCATTCGCCGACGGCGGTTATGGCAAAGGCAATGAAATCGGCAAGCGCGTATCGACCAGCAACGCCGCAGTCGATGTCGGCCACGGCGACGTGCTGATTTCGGCGATCACCTCCTGTACCAACACCTCCAACCCCGGCGTGCTGCTCGGCGCAGGCCTGCTCGCGAAGAAAGCCGTGGAAAAAGGCATCAAGCCGAATCCTCGCGTGAAAACCTCACTCGGACCCGGCTCGCTGGCAGTGACCGAGTACCTGAAGAACGCCGGTCTGCTCACCTACCTGGAGCAACTCGGTTATTACGTCGCCGGTTACGGCTGCACCACCTGTATCGGCAACTCCGGTCCGCTCGACGGCTATATCGACGAAGCCGTCACTAAAAACGACGTGGTCGCCGCCGCCGTGCTCTCCGGCAACCGCAACTTCGAAGCGCGCATACACCAGAACATCAAAGCCAACTTCCTGATGAGTCCGCCGCTGGTAGTCGCATTTGGCCTCGCCGGCACCATCGATATCGACATGTCGAAAGACCCGCTGGGCACCGGCAAGGATGGCAAGCCGGTTTATTTGAAAGACATCTGGCCTTCGACCGCCGAAGTCGGCGAAATGATGAAGTTCGCCACCGATCCGAACATGTACAAAAAACTGTTCGCGGATTTCGGCAAGGGCAACCCGATGTGGGACAGCATACCGTCGCAATCGGGCGCCACCTATCAGTGGAACGATAAGTCCACCTATGTGCGCCTGCCGCCGTACTTCGAGGGTTTCAGCATGAATCCGGGCAAGGTAAGCGATATCAAAGGCGCGCGCATCCTCGGCATCTTTGGCGATGCGATCACCACCGACCACATCAGCCCTGCGGGCGGCATTCGCGCCACCTCGCCGGCCGGCAAGTATCTGCAAGGCCACGATGTAACGGTAGCGGACTTCAACACCTACGGCGCACGCCGCGGCAATCACGAAGTGATGATGCGCGGCACCTTTGCCAACATCCGCATCAAGAACCTGATGGTGCCGGGCGTCGAAGGCGGCGTGACCATCCATCACCCGTCCGGCGACCTCACGTCGATCTACGAAGCGGCCATGCGCTACATCCAGTACGGCGTTCCTTCGGTGGTGTTCGGCGGCGACGAATACGGTCAGGGTTCATCACGTGACTGGGCGGCCAAAGGCCCGCAACTGCTCGGCAGCAAAGCGGTGATCGTGCGCGCATTCGAGCGCATTCACCGCGCCAATCTGGTGTTCATGGGTGTACTGCCGCTGGAATTCAAAGCGGGCACCACCGCGCAAACGCTCAAGCTCGACGGCTCGGAAGTGATCGACATCAGCGGCTTCGAAAACGGCATCACCCCGATGATGGATGTCGCCATGACCATCACGCGCAAGGACGGCAGCAAGCAAAACGTGCCGCTGACGTTGCGTATCGACACGCCGGTTGAGATCGATTACTACCGGCATGGCGGCATTCTGCCTTACGTGCTGAGGGAACTGCTCGCGTAGTCATAAGCGCATCAGCGCCTAAAATTTCCTCGCGTCCATCGGGGGGAGCGAAGCGAGGGTGGCGAAGCCGGCCGGGGGTGAGAGGTAGCGAAGCGCCGACGCGGTGTTACATCGCGACTTTCGGCTTCGCCTCGCGCAACGCTGTCCCGCTTTCGGCCAGTTCGCGCAGCAGGTTGGCGGGTTTCCAGCGCGCGCCGTAGCGCTGATGCCATTCTTCGATCTGCCGGTACACCTCGCGCGAGCCGATGCCGTCGGCCCAGAACATGAGCCCGCCGCGGTAGCGCGGGAAACCAAAACCATATAGCCACATAATGTCGATGTCGCAGGCGCGCAGCGCCTTGCCTTCCTCGAGGATCTTGCACGCCTCATTGACCGAAGCGAACAGGATGCGGCGCAGAATCTCATCGTCGGTGAAGGTACGCTGCTCGATGCCCATCTCGCGCGCCACCTCGGCGATGACACGCTTCACTTCGGGGTCGGGATGCGGCGTGCGGTCGCCCTTCTCGTAGCGGTACCAGCCGGCGAGAGTCTTCTGTCCCTTGCGGCCCATTTCGACCAGACGGTCGGGGATCGGCAGCTTACGATAGTTGGAGTCAGCGGCGGCACGGCGCCTGCGCGAGGCAAAGCCGATGTCAAGGCCGGCGAGATCGCCCACGGCGAACGGTCCCATCGGATAACCGAAGTCGACCATCACCTTGTCGATTTGCTCCGGCTGCGCGCCCTCCTCCACCATCAGGATCATCTCGGTCTGGAACGGCGCGCGGCTGCGATTGGCGACGAAGCCGTCGCAGTTGCCCGCGACCGCACTTACCTTGCCGATAGTGCGGCCGATCTTCATGGTGGCGGCGAGCGTTTCCGGCGACGTCTTCGCGCCCTTGACGACTTCGAGTAACTTCATGACGTTGGCCGGACTGAAGAAATGCGAGCCGGCGACATCCTGCGGGCGCTTGGTCGCCGAGGCGATCTCATCGATATCGAGCGCAGAAGTGTTGGACAGCAGCAGCGCGCCCGGCTTCATGATGGCGTCGAGCTTTGTGAAAACTTCTTTCTTGACGTTCATTTCTTCGAATACCGCCTCGATCACCACGTCGCAGCCGGCGATCATCGCGTAGTCGGTGACCGGCTCGATCAGCGGCAGCCGCTTATCCATCTCGGCCTGTGCGAGACTGCCGCGCTTGACGCTGATGGCGTAGTTGTCGCGTATGCGCTGCATGCCCTTGGCTAGCGCTTCCTGCGTTGCCTCGAGAATTTTCACCGGCACGCCGAAGTCGGCGAAGCTCATGGCGATGCCTCCCCCCATGGTACCGGCGCCGATCACGGCGGCCGACTTGATGGCGGGCAGCTTGAGATCCTTCGGCAGATCCGGAATCTTGCCGGCCTCGCGCTCGGCGAAGAAGGCATAGCGCAGCGCCTTCGCCTCGTCCGCGTTTTCGAGTTCGCTGAACAGCCGCCGCTCGGTCTGCAGGCCTTCGTCGAAGGGCTGCGTGGTGGCGGCCTCAACACAGGCAATACAGTTATACGGCGCCTTCTGGTTGCGCGCCTTTTTCGCGATCGACTTTCTCATGGCGTCGAACATGCCGGGGTCCGCCTTCGCCTCGGCGATACGGTCGGTGCGTTCGCGCACGCGCGGCAATGGCCTCTTGTCAACAATGCCTTTGGCAAATTCGATCGCCTCGCGGCGCAAATCCTTGCCAGGTACGATGGCGTCGATTATGCCGAGCGCCTTCGCTTCCTCGGCCGGCACATGGCGCCCGCTGACGATCATGTCCATGGCCGCCTTTGGCCCGATCAGGCGCGGCAGGCGCTGCGTGCCGCCGCCGCCGGGCAGGATGCCGATCAGCACTTCGGGCAATCCCACCTTGGCGCTAGCCACCGCGATGCGGTAGTTGCAGGACAAGGCGTGTTCCAGCCCGCCACCCAGCGCGTAGCCATGAATGGCGGCAACGATAGGTTTGCTGCTGTCGTCAACCACGTCGTAGCTGCGGCGCTTCGGGATCACGCGCGGCTTGCCGAACTGGCGGATGTCCGCGCCGGCAATGAAGCTGCGACCGGCGCCGATCAGTACCATGGCCTTGACGTTCGGATCGGCCTCGCCCTGCGCCACCGCAGCGATGATGCCGTCCGCGACGCCCGGCCCCAGCGCGTTCACCGGCGGGTTGTCGATGGTGATCACACCGATGCCGTCCTCAACGTCAAAACGCACTACCGCTGCTTCGCTCATTACTTGTCCTCCTTCGTTATTCGAGTTGACGCGAAATACGAACTATTTCGACAACGATCCGCATTCACGCCAGCATGCAGCACATGGTACATTAATTTTTAATTTTTCGCTTTACAAAACGGACGCTCTGTGCGGTGTCGCACATACACTAGATGATTTTTGCTTTAGTTTCGACCCATTTATTTTCAGTATGCTGAACCATCACAGGAGAAGATGACCATGAACGACATTACCAGACGTGAAGCGATGAAAACCTTTGTAGCGGGCAGCGCAGGCTTGTCTTTGAGCGGTGTGCTGGGCATAGGCAATGCGAATGCGCAAGACAAGCCCAACCCCGCGCCCGCGTTTCGCGGAACGCGGCAGCCGAAGCCGCTGCCGTTCGATCCGGGAAAGCTCAAAGGACTGTCCGAAAAGCTGATTCGCTCGCATCACGAAAACAACTACACCGGCGCCGTGACGGCGCTGAACGCGGTGGAAAAGCGGCTGGATATGCTGATGCGCGACAAGGACATCCCGCCATTTGTATATGGCCCGCTCAAGCGCGAGGAATTGCACCGCACCGGCTCAGTGGTGCTGCACGATCATTACTTCGCCAATCTGGGCGGGGATGGAAAGCCGGCGGGCGCGGTACTCGACGCAATCAAACAGTCATTCGGCAGCGCGGAGAGCTGGGAAGCAGAATTTCGCAAGACGGGAGCATCGCTCGCAGGGGGATCGGGATGGACGATGCTTTCCTACAACTTGCATACCGGTGAACTCCACAACTACTGGGCGTGGGACCACATGCACAATGCACCGACCGGATTGCCAATACTCGTGCTCGATATGTACGAACATGCTTTTCACATGGACTATGGCGCCGCGGCAGCAAGATATATCGATGCATTCATGCAGAACGTGCAATGGGAAGAGGTGAATCGCCGCTATGTCGCCGCCCAGCGGGCCGCGTCGGCGTTGCGCGGCTAAAATGCCCATGAGTGGCCTGGTCACAGTGCCTCCTTAGACAAGATACGTGCGAACAAGCATCGCTACAACGCCAAGGGCTCCACAAGCACCGACCACGGGGATGATCGCAACCTTGTAACGCCAGAGCGCGATAAACGCGGCGACGCCAATGAGCGCCGGGAACCACTCGAAGCGCCCCGCCATGCCCTGCGGCCACAGCACGTGATAGGCAAAGAACACCGCGAGATTGAGTATCACGCCAACCACTGCGGCAGTGATCGCGGTTAACGGTGCGGTAAATTTAATGTCGCCGTGAGTGGACTCCACCACCGGCCCGCCGATCAGGATAAACAGGAATGAAGGCAAAAAGGTAAAAAACGTCGCCACAGTTGCCCCTGCTGCAC
>JANMXV010000347.1:0-4189 GCA_031381325.1 Betaproteobacteria bacterium
TCTGATACAGCCTGATTTCCCTGCGGCGGCCGTATGTCTTCTGGTTTCCGACCGCAAGCGGTTGCGGCAACCGCTTGCGGGCATTAGCGCGGCGGTTCAACGCCTGTCTGCTGCCCAATCGGTGGAAATACCGAGCGTCACTCACGAAGGGCTGCCGGATACCGGATTCGCCGAAGTGATGGCATGGGGACAATCGGTATTGAAATCGATACGTGAGCAGTTCCCCGGAAAACAGCTTATGTTCAACGCGACGGGCGGACAAAAGATCATGAGTACAGCGATTTACTATTTACTGCGTGATGCGACCGACGCGTCGGTAATTTACTGCGATACCGATCACAGCCGGATCGACATGTGGAAGCCCGTCGGTACGCCTGTTCCCTTCAAGCGAGGTCTTCGGGTCGAACACACCATACTGCTTCATGGATACCGCATGGTCAGGGCAAAGTCGGATAACACTGCATGGCAACTGCCTGCGCGGCTAGAGCTGATGCCCGACAATCGGCCAAAGCGATCAGAATGCATGCGCGTGGCGGGAGATGGTGTGTTCGCGAAGAATTCACAAGAAGAAGACGGTTGGTTCGAACGCTATGTCTACAGATGTGCTCGGGAAATCGGCTTTGCAAGAGTTGACGGCGGATTGGATATCGTTTCCGATCCGGCGTATGGCCGGCACGGCGAAAATATCCCGAATGAACTTGATCTGGTGGTGGTGCATAACAACCGAATTGCCGTAGAACTTCTTGATACGCAGATGCTGCTTGATCCACTTGAAGAACAGTTCCACCTGCCAGCGACGCTTGTAGAGCGCGCAGATGGTGGTTGCCGAAAATGTGAAGTTGTTGGTGAGGAATACCAGCGTCTTGCCTGTCTCGGGATCCTTGAATCGGATACGGCGCAGATACTCTGGATAATCCTTGTGACTGGTGGCGCCGGTCAGCACTACGGTCTGATCGCAGATGATGCCCGTGCTGCGATCTACAGGAGCCGAATAGATGCGTCGAAGCCGGGTGTGCGACTTGGCGCGGGTGACGAAGAAGGCTTGTGTCCGATGCATCAGGTAAAGCCGTGCGAAGTCGAGATAGCCCCGATCCATGACGTAGATCGCCCCGGGTTCGAGCACCAGCACATCGAGGACATTCACGTCGCCCAGCTTGCCGTCCGAGATGTGAATGAAACTGGGGATGTTGCCGCGCAAGTCGAGCAACGTATGCATCTTCACCGCCGACTTGGTGGTGCGAAACAACGCCCAGGGAAACAGCGACAGACACAGATCGATGGTTGTCGAATCCAGAGCGTAGGTTGTGTTCTCCAACTCGATTCCAAAGCTGTCCTGCGCATACAGCGTGCGTGCTTGCGCGATCAAGCGCTGGGCGAACTCGGCATAGATACGCCAATCCCGTGTCTGGTTGGCATCGGCCAGCGTCGAACGTTTGATCTCGTGCCGGAAGCCCATGTGATAGAGCTTGGCGGACTGCGCCGACAGACAGACCTCGATATCGCGCAAACTCTCGCGGTAGGTCAGTTGCGCAAAAGCCATCACGCGGAATTGATCGGAACAGGCCAGCGATTTCACGTAGCGGTCGCCGCCGTGCCGCTCGACGATTCGGGTAAATGTGGTCCAAGGCAGAAAATCCATCAGTTGGGCGAACAGCGTCTTGCCGATATTCATGGGACACTCCGGGTAAGTTACCCCCGAAAATCGCCGGGAACTGCATTTTGCATTTCAAATCGACACCACTTTTTATCGCCAAAAATCCCTTGTTGTTCATGGCGTTCAGCGATTCGCCCTCTCGTTTAACCGGACAGCAGTGGTGCGGATTACAATCGTTTCTGGCGCCTCAAGTGTCATTTCCATTGGGCAACTATGCCGGCACGCGAGAGCATGCGAACGGTTGTGATAAAGTATTCTTGCCATGACTTCCACGCCAATCCGCGCCCGTATCGGCGTAATTCTGCCCAGCGTGAATACCGTAGTCGAACCGTGGTTCAGCGCGGTGTGCCCGCCCGGCGTGACGGTGCATGCAGCACGCATGTTCCTCGACAATAAGCTCACGCCGGAAGCACTGATGCGCATGGATCGCGAGGAGGGCATGCGCGGTATGAAGCAAATCATGAGCTGCAAGCCGGCGAGCGTTGCCTATTGCTGTACGGCATCGAGCATCGTGCAAGGACTGGAATACGACGGGCGTCTGAACCACGAGCTCAATCACGCGGCAGGAGTGCCGTCATTCACCGCCACCCGCGGCATTATCGAAGCGTTGCGCGCAGTCGGCGCGAAACGCATCGCTGTGTGTTCGCCTTACACCAAGGTCATCGACGACGCCGAGCACGAATTTTTTTCGGCGGCGGGGTTCGACATACTCGGTTCGGCGCATCTGGGCATCGCCGACTCGTTCAACCTCGCCGACCCCACAGCCGGAGACATTTTCGCGCTTGCGCAACGTGCCTGGCATGCCGCTGCGGATGCGACGCTGATTACCTGTCTGAATCTTAATTCGCATTGGGTCATCGACGACCTGGAGCGTCACACCGGCAAGCCGGTGATCACCTCGACGCAGGCAACGCTGTGGAAACTGCTGCGCGCGGCAGGCGTGGCAGATCGCATCAGCGGCTATGGAACTCTGCTGGCCGATCATTAAAATAATTATTAAAAACAAATACTTAGAGAGATACTCTCATGAACGACACCTTTGACACGCCGCCGTCGCCTTATTGGATGCTGCATTTCATCGTCAAGCACGGTGACTGGATAGCCATCGTCGCCGGCGTATTGCCGCTGCTGGCGAGTATTGCTGCAGTCGCCGTGTACCACGTACCGCTGTGGACAATTGCGGTGGGCGCCGGGGGATCGGCGTTTTTGTTTTTGCTCATGCGCAGCTTTGTCGAACTGGTGCGCGTGATCGTAGACATGCTATTGCCGAAGTAGCTGCGCGGGATCAGGCGTTGTAGAACGCCGCGTTGCGCCCGGCAAGCCGGCCGGACACAAACGCCCAGCCCAGGTGATGGCCATGGCCTTCGAGCAGCATGCCGCCTTGCCCATTCGCGCCGGCGGCAAACAGGCCGGGAATGACGTTGCCGTTTGCGCCGACGACTTCGAGATTAAGCGTTACTTTCAGTCCGCCATTGGTGAATATGATGTAAGCCTTGGCGGGGCCGAGTGCGTAAAACGGCGGCTTCACAATGGGCGGACGTTCGTTGCGTGCAGGCGCATCGCCCGCCGCGGCGCCGGCGTTGTAATCGGCGATACTTTTCTCGAAGGCGAAGCGCGGCACATTAATGCTTGCGGCCAGCGCGGCGAGTGTTTGCGTACTATGAAAAATATCCTGGCGCGTGCGGCGGTAATCATCGAGATACGCGTAACCCACCGAGGGCGCGGTAGAGACAAAGTTCGGCCATTGCTGAAATTGCGCCGCCACCGTGCTGTCAAAAACAAGGTAAGCCATGCCTTTGGGGCGCAACGCCGCGCTGCGCGCGGGTTGATCGCGCTCGTCGGTGAAGCGCAGCCCCTCGCGATCAACGAGGATCGCGCCGTGCTCGTAAAGTTTTTTGTCCGGCGCCAGCGCAGTGGTGAGGTAGCTCATCAAGATGGGTCGCAGCAATCGCTGCGGCAGATGATCGAAACCCCAATGCAGTAGCTTTGTAACGGCGGGCAACGGCGGCAGCTTTTGCACCCACTTCGCCTGCAGCGGCGGCACAAAGCGCAGGATCGGGCCGCGGATGTGATCGCCATTAATCACCGTGCCCCCGCATTCCATGCCCATGCGGATGCCGTCGCCGGTGTTGCTGACATTGACCGCATCGACATTCGCAATGAGTTCGGAGGAAAAGCGCGCCTTGAGTTCACGCCCGCCGCTGAAATCGCCCGCGGCCAGCACCACGCCGTTGCGCGCGATGAACTCGCAGCTTGCGCCGTCAGGCAGGGTTGCCGCGACGCCGCAGACACCTCCGCTGGTACTGTCGATAATCAGACGTTCGGCGCGCGTGTTGAGACGGATATCAACGCCGAGCTTGCGGCAATGCCGTCCGAGCAGATACGGAAACGCACGCGAATTGGGCAGCACGTTATGCATGCGCGGCTGGCGGTGCGGCGGCTCCGGCAGCGGGCCGATGAACTCCAGCCCTGTGGACAGCAGCCAGCGGAACATGTCGGGCGTGTTATCCGTGAGCACGCGCGCGAGTTCAAAGT
>JANMXV010000506.1:0-1030 GCA_031381325.1 Betaproteobacteria bacterium
TGTTGCCGATATCGAGGATGTAGCCGACTTCTTCGTCAATCACTTCTTCAGGCAGACGAAAGCGCGGCACCTGCGTGCGCATGAAGCCGCCGCCTTTTTGATCCGCTTCGAATATCGTCACCTGATAGCCCAGCGGCGCCAAATCGCGCGCCACCGTCAGCGAAGCAGGCCCCGCGCCTATGCATGCGATGCGCTTGCCGTTTTTTTGCTTGGGCGCACGCGGCATGCGCGCGGCAACGGCATCTTTGGTTTTGTTGTCCGCTGCGACGCGCTTCAAGCGGCAAATTGCCACCGGCTCCGCATGCGGCGTACCGTGCCCGGTGGGCTTGCGCAATTCGACGTTGCCTTCTTCCACGCGGCCACGACGGCACGCCGGTTCGCACGGACGGTCGCAAGTGCGCCCGAGAATGCCGGGGAACACATTTGATTTCCAGTTGACCATGTAGGCATCGTCGTACTTGCCTGCGGCGATCATGCGGATGTATTCGGGAACGGGGGTGTGGGCCGGGCAGGCCCACTGACAATCGACGACTTTATGGAAGTAATCGGGGTGCGCAATATCGGTGGCTTTCAATCACTACTCCGGAGTTTAGGAGAACTATCTTAACTATTTGTTTTTATTAAATATATTTTGACGTCGCCAAGGACGCTGGGCGGCAAAGTGGCGGTAATACTACCCCTTTGTGACGAACCTGAAAAGAGCAGTAAAAACAAGGGTTAATGCCAGCATTCTCCTGCGCGCACCGACGGACTATACTTTGTGCGAATACGCCGTGGAGGCCTTATGGATGCGTTGGGTTGCAAGCGGTGGAGCAAGGGGATTGCGGATACGGGGGTGAAGCCGGAGTAGCGGTTAATATCAGGCCGCGCGCGGTTGCCGCCCCTGCATCACATACCAGAGGACCGCCATGCCCGTCAGTGCGACCGGAATCAGCGAGATGTAGTTGAGCAGCGTCCAGCCCTGCGTGGTGACCAAAGCGCCGGATAAAAAGGACGTAATAATCATCAGCGTGAACACGCAAAAATTGAT
>JANMXV010000542.1:0-2086 GCA_031381325.1 Betaproteobacteria bacterium
TCCTTGAGCGTGCTTAGCACGTGGTTATACGGCACCACCACTGCCACCACATCCGGCGTTTCCGGCAAATCGGTGATGCTCTTGTACGACTTCACCCCCATGATGTCCTCGTACTTCGGGTTCACCGCGTACACTTTAACCCGGTCCTGCATCTTTAACGCAGCGGCAAGCATGCGCCCGCCGTACTGTTGGCGCGGCGTTGCCCCGACGATGGCGAACGAGCGCGGATTCAGCATCGTATGTATCGACGCCATCTGGTCTTTAGTCCAGATTGTCATGGTTTAATTTCTCTTTCGTGAAGTGTTGCGTATGGACGAACCGCAGCGCTTGGGCGCGGCGGAACCAGACTGTAACGGCGCATCACGGCATGCGCAAGTCTGCGCGTTCCGCACGGTGGAATGGAGTAAACTTTCGTGCGTAATCCCCGATCAATACATACGAGGCGCCCCATGGAAAAGCAATTCATCAACCCGGAAGGTCTGGTTAAACCCGGCGTTTACACCCCGGCCATCAGCGTAAGCGGCGGCAAAACCATTTACGTATCCGGACAAGTATCACAGGATGCCGCCGGCAAGCTGGTTGGCAAGGGCGATCTGCTGGCGCAAACCGAACAGGTTTACAAAAATCTTGCATTGGCGCTGGCGGGTGCAGGCGCGAAGTTTGCCGATGTAGTGAAACTCAACGTCTATGCGGTCGGATTCCAGCCCGAGCATCGGGCGCTGTTGCAGTCGGTCCGAGAAAAATATGTGGCTAAGGACAAACCGCCGGCCAGCACATTGGTCGGCGTGCAGGCGCTGGCGCGTTCGGATTTTCTGGTGGAGATTGAGGCGGTGGCGGTGGTGGGGTAGGGGCGGGTGCAAGCATACTGAGATTCACATCTATGCCGCCGCAGCCCCCAGCACGCTTTCCGACACATACTTCGCCAGCCAACGCTTGTTGATGATCATGTTTTCCTGCCACACGGTTTCGATGTTCGGTACGGTGGAGGCTTTCACCGCGGGCGCGGCGAGCAGGGCGTCGCGCCATGCTTTGAGATGCGGAAATTTCTCGAGGATGCCGAGCGGCCGCAGGTGATCCATGAACGTATAGCGTTGCAGGAAGGGCGCATAAGCCGCGTCGACCAGTGACAGTTTTGGGCCGTTGAAATACGGTCCGCTGTTGCCGCGTTTGGTCAGGGCCTCGTCGAGTTTGCCAAAAACCTCAGCGATTTTGGCCGATTTCTTGGTGAATTCTTCTTCTGAATCAGAATATGCGGTGGTGGAAATCGCGCTGGCGAAGGTGGGCACGTAATCGGTCCACGCGCGGTTGCGCGCGCGCGTGAGCGGGTCCGCCGGATGCAGTTGCGGCACCGCGGTTTCGTCAAGGTATTCGGCGATGGCATTCGATTCAAACAGTGCATCGTTGTCGCCGATGCGCAGTACGGGCACTTTGGCGTGCGGTGAGATTTTCAGGAACCAGTCAGGGCGATTGTGGCGGTCGATGTAGGTGATGTCGTATTCGATATTCTTTGCGCGCAGTACGATGGCGGCGCGTTGCACCCAAGGGCAAGTCTTGAAACTGCACAGCATGATTTTGGAAGCCATGATTTCTCCAGGTGATGTTCGGTTAAAGATAGCGGATATTGATGCTGATCGTGAAATTCTCAACAAATTATATTATAAATCTTTTAATAACTTCGCATAATGTATATTATGTAAAGTTTTAGACTATGACTCACACAACCTCTTCCTCGCTGAATCGCGCAACTAATATCTGCCGCAGATCAGTCATCGCTTTCAGATAGTTTTTCTCGTCGGACGCAAAATGCATTTCAAACGCGTCAGCATTTGAAATCGATTTCCCAACAAGCTGCGCGCCTACATTCACTGCCATAACCTCGACATCAAACGGCGCTCCAGTTACCAACCCTGTGGCCGCCATTTTGACTTGTATGGCCTCAGCCGTAAGGTTATGGGACTCATGCGTTTGCTTAAGCGACAAGTACAGTAACTCAACCAAGGCGAGCACGTCGAAAACCTTGCGCGAAGGCCCTTTCAACAAAAATGCCAATGATTATTTTTACCATTTTGAATACAACGACCGTGGC
>JANMXV010000350.1:0-4905 GCA_031381325.1 Betaproteobacteria bacterium
ACGCGGCCGCTGACGCGCAGCGTGCAGCCGCCAATATCGCGCGTGTCTGCGTTGGCGTACGGTTTGCAGGTGACGCGTTCCAGCCATGCGCGCACGGCGGGTGTCGGCGGTACTTCGGAAAGCACATGCAGCGGATTGACCTCGCCGTAGACCCACGCCACCGCTACGGCCCAGTAGACGGAGAACTGCGCGGAGTCTTTTGCCGTAGGGAAAATGCGTGCGGGTTGCGGGCGGCCCACCACATCCCACGCTTGCGGGCCGACTTCGAGTTCCAGTGCGGTGGCATCTGCCGCGCGCGTAAGGCCAGCGCCGCGCTCGCTGCGGGATGCGTCAGACGGCACGTGGGATAGGGTTTGAATGACAGGCGCTCGGTTTCGAACTCAGTTTCGTGCCCTGCGCCCAGATCAAGCACCGCACGCGGCGCATCGAACTGGCCGCGCAGATAGACGCGCGCCATGCCGTCTTTGCCGGAAAATACTTCGCTGGCGCCATCGAGGCCATTGACCGCCATCAGTGCTGCATTAACGCCGTTGTGCGCGGCGAATCCCGGTTGCGCATGTTTAGTGCTTGCGCCTTCGCGACTGGATTGATGATTGCCGCTGGCGAGGCTGTAGGCGATGCCGAAGGTGTCACCAAATGTTTTCGTATCGGCATTCAATAGCCGCGCTGAGTAGTTCGTACTTGAGCGCCTTGCGGGTTTTTTCGGTGAGGGCGTCCCAGCGCAGCTTGTCAGACCATTCAGAAAATGCGCTAACGACGAGATCTTTTTTTTGTGCACGCGTTTCGGCAGCTATTGATTATTTCGGCCGGTGGCCTTGCGCAAAACGTTCAAGCAGATCGCGCCGCTCGGGTCCGGCAACCGCCTGCTGCAAGAGTTTTTCTTCGACGTCGATGCCGCTTGTCAGAGGAATATTCAGCGCCTGACGTATCGCTTCTTTCGCCAAGGCCACCGCCATCGGCGGGCGCGTTGCGAGTTCTTTCGCTATGGCGCGCGCGGTGTCGAGCACATCGGCTGCGGCAACTACATGTGTGACCAACCCCATGCTCAGCATCTCGCGCGCGGAAATGCGATGGCCGTTGAGAATGATCCAGCGCGCACGCACCGGGCCCACAAGGCGCGGCAATAACTGCGTGCCCCAGCCACCGGGGATGCCGCCCCATTGCACTTCGGGTAGCCAGAACTGCGCCGACTCGGAAGCCACTACTGCGTCGCCCAACAACGATAGTTCAAAACCACCGCCTGCTGCGTGACCATTCACCGCAATCACCAGTGGCTTGGCAAACTGCGCGAGCTCGTGCCAGAACTTGAGCAGCGGGGCGCGAAACTCCGCATCCTTGCCTGGATGTTCGCGTCGTTCCTTGAGATCAGCGCCGGCGCAGAACACATCACCTTCGCCGGTCAACAGCAACGCGCGCACTGCCGCATCCGCGGACACGCGCGCCAGCACATCGCGCAACTCCGCGATCAACGGGGTATTGAGCGCGTTTTTTGCCGCAGCGCGTGCCAGCTTCAGCACTACCACGTCGCCGTCGTGACCGACCAGCAGGTGCTGATATGTATTAGACGCGGAGGATGTCATGAAGCTTCTATAAACCCATTAACCACGGAACACACGGAATACACGGAAAGACAGGCATTCGGAATTTGTTCGGGCTTTTTCCGTGTATTCCGTGTGTTCCGTTCTTGATTTAAGTATTTGTTTTTAAACGATTTTTAGAAATAACCCAAACCCAGCACGCCGCTCGCGAGATCCATCTGATCCACCAGTTTGCGGCTCACCAGATTGCGCAACGTTTCCGAGGCGCCGCCGCCGAGGCTGCCGTAACGCGTGCCACGGAAAAAGCGCGACACCGGAAATTCATCGGTGAAACCGTAACCGCCATGTACCTGCACCGCTTCGGAGGTGACGCGTATCGACATTTCATTGCAATAGATTTTCGCCATTGCCGCCAGTGTCGGATCGGGGAATTGTTTGCCCGACACCGCGGCGCGATACAACAGGCCGCGCCCGGCTTCAATCTGGATCATCATGTCCGCTGCTTTTAAGCGGAGTGCGCGGGAATAAAAAAAGGGGCGTTGTTCATTTCAAATCTGAATTGCTGACTGCAATCCCATCGAACCCACAGAGCAGAGTGACAAAGTAGAATTATAGGCGCTACGCGACGGTCAGCCAAATTACACCGCTTATACACCGCATAGGCAGTCCACCGTTTGACGGTCGCCATGCGCTCGCCTAGACTTGCGCCCTTCCTACAATCAACGCAGAGAGTTCTCACATGGCAGTAATCACCGCTCAGGATCACTGGACGAAAAAAGGCGACGTCAATCTATTCCTGTTTGAAAAGCACGCCACTCAAACGCCCGGCGATAAACCTGCCGGCAAGCCCGGCAATAAACCCGCCGTGTTGTTCGTGCATGGCTCGTCGATGGCCTCGCAGCCGACATTTGATCTGAAAGTGCCGGGCCGTGCGTACTCATCGGCGATGGATTATTTTGTCGAGCGGGGCTTCGATACCTGGTGCGTGGATATGGAAGGCTACGGCCGCTCCGACAAACAGCGCGATATCAATTTCGACATCTCGAACGGCGTGGATGATCTGGTGGCGGCGACCGACTATATCGCCAAAACGCGCGGCATCCAAAAATTCATGGTGTACGGCATCTCGTCCGGTGCGCTGCGTGCCGCACTATTCGCGCAACGCTGTCCTGAGCGCGTGTCGCGGCTTGCGCTAGATGCATTCGTATGGACAGGCGAGGGCAGCCCCACACTCGCCGAGCGCAAAAAGAAACTGCCCGAGTTCCTGAAAATAAACCGCCGGCCGATGGATCGCGCGTTCATGCATTCGATATTCAATCGCGATCACCCCGGCTGCGCCGAAGAGAAAGTCATCGAAGCGTTTGCCGATCAGGTGCTGGCCCTCGACGACTCCGTGCCCACCGGTACCTACGTGGACATGTGCTCGAAGCTGCCGATGGTTGATCCTGCAAAAATCAACGCAGCAACGATTATAATGCGCGGACAATTTGACGGCATTGCGGGCTTTGACGACTTGGTGGAGTTCTTCAAGCGCTTACCCAACCCCGACAAGCAGTTCGCGGTGATGTCGGGCATCTCGCACGCGAGCTTCCAGCAGATCAACTACAGGACGGTCTATCATATTTTGCACGCGTTCTTTACGCAGCCCGAACCGATTTACCGAGGGTAGTAAGGGCGTTGGACATGGAAAAGATAGACGCCGCCATCGCCCGCCTTTCCGGGCAGCGTGTCTATTTCGACACTACCGTTTTCATTTGCTTTCTGACCGGTCATCGCGCGTTGGCTTTGCTATGCGCACTGTATTTGCCAATTGCCGCAGGCGTGGCGGAGTCCGCGCAAACACCAGCGCAAGCCTATAATCCCATCGCCGGTCAGCCGGGCAAGGATGTGGTGTGGATACCCACACCGGACGTTACGCTCGAACAAATGCTCAACATGGCCAAAGTGACGTCTCGCGATTATGTGATTGATCTGGGATCGGGCGATGGGCGCAATGTGATTGCGGCGGCCAAGCGCGGCGCACGGGCACATGGCGTTGAATACAACCCGGATTTGGTGGCCTTGTCGAAGCGCGCCGCCGCAGCGGCTGGCGTGAGTGACAAGGCGTCATTCGTGCAAGGCGACATGTTCGAGGCCGATATCTCGCAAGCCACAGTGCTGCCGCTGTTTTTGTTACCGGCTCATTTAAGCGCACTCGCGCCAAAATTTCTGAAGCTCAAACCGGGCACACGCATCGTGTCGAACACCTATGAAATTGGCGGCGGCTGGGAGCCGGACGAAACCGTACGCACTACGCCGTGCAACAGTTGGTGCATCGCGGTGCTTTATGTGGTGCCGGCACAGGTAGCCGGCAGTTGGCGATTGGCTGACGGCGAATGGCTCCTATTGGAACAGCATTATCAAAAGATTTACGGCGCCTATCAAATCGACAACGTTGCCGTGTCTATTGAAAACGGCCGCCTGCGCGGCGAGGAAATCAGCTTTACCGTGAACAACGTTGCTTACACGGGGCGCATCAACGGCCACACCATGTCCGGTGCGGCCAAGGGACGCGTGACGCGCGAGTGGCACGCAACGCTAGCACGTGACTGAACGGAAACTTCCTTCCCTCACCCTCGCTCCAACAAAGGAGAACCTCAATGACGATGAAACGCATGGCGATAGAAATCGGCATGGGCACGGATATCCGCGGCGCGGATTACACCAAGGCCGCAGTACGTGCGCTGCGTGACGCGCTGTGGCACAACTCGCTCAACATAGCAGACGCGCTGGGCAAGCCCACCGATTCAATGGTGGTCGAGGTGCTGATCGGTGTGCCGAAACCCGATCTAGTGGACAAGGCCGAAGTGCTGAAAGTGTTGCCGCACGGCACCGGCACGGTAAAAGTATTTGAAGGCGGGCTGGAAATTTTTAACGATGCGGGCACCAGCTCAAGCGTGCTCGCGCATGCGGCGGCTATCGTCCGCCTTGATGTCAATTGAGCGTATAAGGAGCCGCCATGCCACTCAAAAGAATCATACTCGAAATGGGCGCTGGGAACGATTTGCACGGCGGCGATTACACCAAGGCCGCGCTACGCGCGGTGCAGGACGCTTTGCATCATTCGTCGCTGGCGTTTATTCGTTCGCTCGGTCTCAACTCTAAAGAGATGCAGGTTGAAGTCACCATCGGCGTGCAGCAGCCTGAAAAAGTAGATGCCGCCGCCGTCAAGGCAAGTCTGCCACACGGGCAAGTCACGGTGAAGGTCGTGAAAGGCGGCCTCAACGTGCCGGAAGAAGGTACACATGACATGGCGGTGATCGCCAGCGCCGCTATCGCGGTACGCTTCGAACTCGGTGCGCCTTCATGAAAGCGGTACAAATCACCG
>JANMXV010000547.1:0-3339 GCA_031381325.1 Betaproteobacteria bacterium
TCACCGCCAGTTTGCGCCCCGCAAGCTCAATCGATGCGGCATCGCGCACAAACGGCAGCGTTAGCGCGTCGCTCCACACCGATTGCCCGACCGCAACGGTCACGCTCGGCTTACCACCAAACGTGATCACGCGATTGGTGCCTGCCGTAATTTGCGCACCGGAATTCTGCAAGCCCACATGCACGCCATCAAACGTCACCGGCTGCGTGCCCAGCGCATTCGACAAACGTATGCGCGTTTCACGCCCCCACAGCGTGGGCCGCACAATCAGGCGAAACGTCTGATCACGCGCGCCATTTGCAGCCACCGGAAACGCGCGGCTCATATCGGGCATCGCCGACGGATTGCCAATCGGATACGGCCCTTGAATCGAAGCACCCCAGCTTGTCACCCACTGCTGGTCAGAGGATGCTGTGTCCCCCACGGTAGCGCACGCGGTCAAAAACAAGAGCGCCAACAGCGAAAAAAGACGCATAATAATCCTCCATAAGATATTGTTTTTAAAAATATATTTAATTCAGCCGCTTCGCCAGCCCCAACTCTTTCAGCACATCACGCAAATCCACATGCACACCGTCGAGATAACGCATCGCGGCTGTTGCGGTAATCGCTTTCCCAATGGTTATCAAAGAGCGTTTGTTTCCAGATTGAATCGCGCGACATTTTTTCCAGCACCTCGTCCCAATACGCCACTTGCTCCGCACTCAACCCCTTGGGTGCCCACAGGCCGCGCCAGGTATTGAACGTGCCTGCGATGCCTTGCTCCTTCCAGGTGGGGATGGTGGCGAACGGGCCGCTTAATCGTTTATCGGATGTCAGCGCAACAATACGCACGCGCCCCGCTTCGAGATGTTTGGTCAGCGGCCCCACACTGCCCAAATGCAGATCAATATGGCCACCCAACAGCGCCGTGAGCGATTCGCCCGACGACTGAAATACCGGTGTTCTCAGCTTGCGGGTATCAGCACCGGCCGCGCGCGCCGCCAGCACGTAGGCCACGTGGTTGTTGCCACCGATGGCCGTGACACCTGCCGACAACGATGCCGCATCTTTTTTCAGGCGCTCCATCAAATCACGGCCATTCATGATCGGCGAATCCGCGCGCACCGCAAAGCCAATGTAGTCGCCGATCATCACCGCCAGCGGCGTGAAATCACGATGGCGCAGCGGGCTGCTGCCGACGATGTAATTGAATTGCTGCGTAATCGACACCACCGCCATCGCGTGGGGATCGTTCGGCTTTTGACTCAGATAGTTGAGCGCCACGGTGCCGCCACCACCGGTTTTGTTGACTACGATACCGGGAGTGAGCGTGAGATTTCTCTCCTGCCAGATGCGCTGCATCAATCGTCCGACCAAATCGTTACCGCCGCCCGGCGCATTGGGAATGACGATTTCAATCGGGTTGGCGGGCTTCCACTCGGCGGCCAGCACGGACAAAGCAGGCGCCAGTGCCACAGCCCACAGGCACAACCCCGGTAGCAACATACGCATTAACTTTCTCCTCTTGGACGGGTGGACTCGCCGGTGGATTGTCGGCCACTCGGTGCTATCATAAATGCAATCCTGCTCCACAGCCATCGCACCTATTGAGTACCCTCGCAAGGAACCGCCATGCCCATCACTATTCGCCCGCTCACCCCGGTATTCGCCGCCGAGATCACTCACATCGATCTCACGCACCCGCTCGATGACGCCACCTTTGCTGAAGTCGAAAATGCGTTCGAGACGTATTCGGTGCTGGTGTTCCCCAAACAGAATCTCAGCGACGAAAGCCAGATCGCCTTCAGCAGCCGCTTCGGCGCGCTAGAAACCACGCAGGGCCACATCGCCAACAACTTCACCGTCAAGCAGGTTTCAGTGATTTCAAATCTTGATCCCGACGGCAAACTGATGGCGGCTGACGATCCCCGTTTGATCTATCGCATCGGCCAGCGCAACTGGCACTCCGATAGCTCGTTCAAAAAAGTGCCCGCCAAAGCCTCGCTCTTGCACGCGCGCCAACTACCACCCAATAGTGCTGAAGGTGGCCAGACCCAATTCGCCAGCCTGCGCGCGGCATACGATTCGCTGTCCGAAGCACGCCAGCGCGAAATCGAAAACATGGCAGCCATTCATCACTACGCCTACTCGCGCCGCAGCACCGGCATACAGATCACTAACGTAGAAGAAGACAAGCGCTTCCCGCCCGTGCCGCAGGCGATGGTGCGCGCCAACCCGAAGAACGGGCGCAAAGCGCTGTACGTCGGCTCGCACGCCTCACACATCCGCGAGCTGCCCGAAGCCGAAGGTCACGCACTGCTGCTGGAGTTGCTGGAACACGCCACGCAAGAGGCGTTTACTTACCTGCATACCTGGCGCGTGGGCGATCTGGTTATGTACGACAACCGCGCCGCGCTGCATCGCGCACGGCCTTATGCCATCACGCAGCATGCGCGTGTGTTGCACAGAACTACCGTGGCGGGTGACGGGCCGACGGTGCAGTAGCGCGTAGCCGGAGAACTCGGTTACGATGCGCCGGGCGCACGTATAACAACGATAACAAAGCAACAAGGCCAGATCAGCACACGCAGAACCTATCATAACTATTTGTTTTTATTGAATTATTTAACCACGGAGCCTTTAATAAAATGTTGACGCCCACCGAACAAAGACTACGCATGCGCGCCATCTTGAACGGAACTAAATGCCTCTCGCCCGCCAGCGTCTATGACGGCCTGTCGGCGCGCATCGCGCAGGACGTGGGCTACACGCTCGGCATACTCGCCGGCTCGGTGTCGTCGAACAGCACGTTGGCCTCGCCCGATTTGATCGTGCTCACGCTCACCGAATTCGCCGATCAGATACGCCGCATCATGCGCGCTTCGGATATTTCGTTACTGGTGGATGCCGATCACGGCTACGGCAATGCGTTGAATGTGATGCGTACGGTGATTGAATGCGAACACGCCGGCGTGTCGGCGATGAGCATTGAAGATACCGCGCTGCCGCTGCGGTTTGGTCAGGAAAAGGACGAGTTGATATCCACCGCCGAAATGGTGGGCAAACTCAAAGCCGCCGTCGCCGCGCGCAAAGACCCCGCCACCGTGATCGCGGGCCGCACTGCTGCACTGAAAGTCGAAGGCGCCGAAGCCACCTGCGTGCGCGCGAAAGCGTATGCGGCGTGTGGCGTAGACTGCATCTTCGTGGTTGGCGTGGAATCCGTCGCGCAGATTAAAGCCATTAATGAAGCAGCAAAGCTGCCGATCATCGTCGGCTCGGCCCCAGCGTCGATCAAGCGCGAGGAATTCGAAGCCGTGGGAGCACGCGTGCTGCTGCAAGGTCATCAGCCGCTGGCGG
>JANMXV010000584.1:0-1404 GCA_031381325.1 Betaproteobacteria bacterium
CAAATTCGTTGTGCATGGTATAGCTCCCAACGTTAGGTAGATTTGAACCGTAGAGATTTTCGCCGTCCGGGCGCGATTTCAACCGGTTCGGTTTGCGTGTTGTCGCTTCGTTCAGAACTTCCGCTGCGGTGACTTCGCCGCCGGTGACTTGTTCCACTTCCATGGCCCAGCGCGCCGGCACATAGCCGGACTTCACCCAGTTGTTGACCACCGCGCGGTCAAGACTAAAGCGGCGGGCAACTTCGGCTTGGGTGCCGAAAAGCTCTACGAGGCGTTCTGCGCAATTCATGGGGTTTCCTTGGACGAATACTAACATGACAAAATTACTTTGACAATTTAAGATTACTTAAAAAGTGTAATAAATAACTTATTGTTTTAATTGATACTTTTGTATATGGCTTTAGCGAAAGTGCCGCGCATATCGCCTTTTGTGCGTAACGCAAGCGTGGTAACGTCGCGCATCAAAACAGACTCAAATTCGGGAGCCGTAAATGAAGCAATGGATTTCAACGCTGGCCGCGCTGACTGCGTACGCTGCCCTAGCGCCGTTACATGCCGCTGCCGCCGAAAAAGGTAGTTCGCCCGGCGCCTACCCTAACAAATCGATTCGGCTTATCGTGCCATTCCCGCCCGGCGGCGGCACCGATCTCGTATCGCGCATACTGCAGCCGGCGGTCACCGCCGCGCTCGGCCAGCAAATCCTCATCGACAATCGTGGCGGCGCCCAAGGCACCAGTGGCACCGCCATCGGCGCGAAAGCGAACCCGGATGGCTACACTCTGATCATTGCCGAGATCGGCGCCACTGCTGTAGCGCCGTGGATGTACGACAAAGTGCCGTTCGACGTGAGCCGCGATTTCGCGCCCATCACCTTGCTGATCGAGCAACCGTACATCGTATCCGTGCATCCAACGGTACCGGCCAAGACGCTGGCGGATTTCATCAAACTCGCGCAGGCCAAACCCAACGGCTACAACTACGGCTCCGGCAACGTCACCGCGCACCTCGCGCAGGAAGTGTTTTACCAGACCGCCAAGGTGAAAATCACGCACATACCCTACCGCGGTAGCGGCCCCGCGATGACAGCCGCGCTCGGCGGTGAAGTGCAGACGCTATTCTCCGGTCCCGGCGCAGCCATTCCACAAATTCGCGCCGGCAAAATCCGCGCACTCGCCGTCACCACCGCCAAGCGCACGCGCGAGTTGCCAGACATCGGCACACTCGACGAGCAAGGCTACAAGGGCTTCGCCATCAGCGGCTGGTACGGTTTGATGGCCCCTGCCGGAACACCACAACCCATCATTACCCAGTTGAACACGGTATTCACCAAGATTCTGAGTGGCGGCGACGCCGCCAAGCAATTGAGTGATCGCGGCTACGACCCGACGCCGATGGCGCCGGACG
>JANMXV010000589.1:0-2199 GCA_031381325.1 Betaproteobacteria bacterium
TATCACCATCCAGTTTAGCGGCGATACCGGCCGCGGCAACGCGGTTACGCGCGCGCCGCGCAGCCCCGACTTGGCGGCGTAATGTTCGCCAAAATCCACCGCGCGCTGCTGCATCGCGAATTGAAATACCACGTAGGCGCACAGCACAGCGAGTCCCGTCACAGCGGGCCAGCGCGAACGGCGCCACAGCAAACTCGCGAGCAATCCCGCAAGTATGACGCCGCTAAACCATAAATCGATGATGAAGGTGGTGGAAAGCGCCGCCCGCCAATCGGACAACGGCGCAAATACCATGGTGCCGAACGACGTAATCCAGTCGCCCGCGATATGCACGGCAATGCCCCAGGCGATCACGCCCGCATAGGCGCGCCAGCTTGGGCCCCCGCGCCACACAGTCGCGCACAGACAGGACAGCAGCGCAACCCAAACAACTAGCATCACCAACGAATGCGTGACGCCGCGGTGATGGTGGAGGTACGCAAGCGGCGAGAGCCACGACACGACGAAATCGACATCAGGAAACGCCGAGGCTAATGCGCCGACGGCGATTCGACGGCGCAGTGGGAGGGTATCCGCCGAAGGCGTCGGCGCGGTAGCTCGCGCGAGTAATGCGCCGGAGAGCGCGTGAGTCAGGGTGTCCATTTGACTGCCGTGAAGATGTGAAGAAGTAAATGAGTGAAGGGGGTACCCCGTTCACGTCTTCACCCATTCACTCCTTCACGGTTCTCACACCGCCACCACCTCAATATCCGGCTCGATCTGCCGTACCAGATTTTCGATGCCCGTCAGCGTACCCGAGAGCGAACTCGGACAACTGCCGCACGCGCCTTGATAATGCACGCTGAGTTTATGGCCTTCGAGGCCCACCACATAAAGATCACCGCCGTCGTTCTGCAAAAATGGGCGTATCTCCTCGTCGAGGATTTCGTTGATCTTGTCGAGCCGCGCGCGCTCGGCTTCGCTCATTTTCGAGGGATCGAAATTCGCTTCGGCATCCTGCATCATTTGTTCGGACTGCGCGTCCGCTGCCGGCGCTTCGCGTATCGGTGTCGCCAGTGCGCGCTTGAGTTCATTCCAATCGGCCTGACCGTTTTGCGTGACGGTGATCCAGTGATCGACATAAAACACGTTGGTCACATGCTCGATGTCGAACAGCGCTGCGGCCAGCTTGTCGTTCTCCGCCTTTTCAGCGCTGTCGTACGAGCGCGTGATGCCCCAGGTCAGCGGCTCCTTGAGGATGAACTTCATCGCGTTCGGATTCGGCGTAGGCTCGATTTCGGCTATCTTAGGCATAATGTAACTATTTGATTTAATTACGTTTTGTGTCTATGTTCCAATCACTGGCGCATGCACTGGGTCGGCATCCGCCTCCGTCGATGTGCTGGTTTGCGCATTCAGCGCGGCGTGCAGCGTGTGCCACGGCAGAATCGCGCACTTCACGCGCGTCGGCAAATCGCGCACGCCGGCAAACACGGTGAGCCGCCCGAGATGGTGTGGCTGTACGCTGGTATCCAGTTTGCCGGTCGCCATGTCGCGAAACTCATTCACCATTTGCTCCGCGTCTTGCTGTGATTTGCCTTTAACCAGCGTCGTCATCATCGATGCCGAAGCTTTGCAGATCGCGCACGATTCGCCCTCGAATTGAATAGCCTCGATGTTGGCTGTGTCGAGCTTCAGCGACAGAAAAATATGATCACCGCACAACGGATTCAGCCCTTCGGACTTGTGCGTGGCATCCGCCAGCGCGCCCCAATTCCGCGGCTTCCTGTTGTGATCGAGGATCACTTCCTGATAAAGATTTCTGCTGTCTTCCATGGCGTGCGCGCCCCACCTACATCTTAAAAACGAAAAACATATTAACCACAGATGAACACAGATAAACACAGATAAAAGCAGAATAAGCGCCCATGTGAGATTGCCCGTAACCGTCAACAGACAGGCTTTTGCCGTGGGGGTTATCTGTGTGCATCTGTGTTCATCTGTGGTTAAAAGCTTTTGATCTTAGTCCTACGCAACTACCCAAACACCTTCTGCACCCGCTTGATAGCCGCCACCAGTGCATCGACTTCCGCCAGGGTGTTGTAAAACGCGAACGATGCGCGGCAAGTCGCCGGCACCTTGAAGCGCTGCATCACCGGCTGCGCGCAGTGATGCCCGGTGCGGATCGCCACGCCGTCTTCGTTGAGCAGCGTGCCCACG
>JANMXV010000593.1:0-5494 GCA_031381325.1 Betaproteobacteria bacterium
CCGTCATCTGCAAACAGGCGGGCGCCGCGCTGGTCATCGTCACCGGCACCTCGAAGGATGCCGCGCGCCTGGAGGTCGCCACAGCGCTAGGCGCTGACCATGTGATCGTTGTGGATCAGGAAGACGCTCTGGCGCGCATCATGGAAATCACCGGCGGCCGCGGCGTGGATGTCGCCCTCGACTGCACCGCGGGCGCGGGAACGACGCCGATCCTGCTGTCCATCGACGCACTCAAGCGCAAGGGCGGCATCATGGTGGCGCAGGGTGAGTTGGCGAAGTTCCCGGATTTCCCTATCGAAAAATTCACCGTGAAGTTCATCACCATGCACAGTGCTCGCGGCCACAGTTACAAGGCGTGCGAGCTGGCGCTGCAGCAGATTGCATCAAGGCGATTTCCGCTGGAGAAAATTACTACGCACAGGTTCGGGCTGAAAGATGTGGATCTGGCGATCAAGTCAGTTGGCAATCAGGGCGTGCCAGGCGTGATTCATGCGTCGCTGATGCCTTGGGCGTGAGTGTAGCCCGTAAGGAGCGCAGCGTATTACGGGGCAGCAGGCTGGCCGCATTCGATATCACATCGTCACGTGAAAAAAGTATGCTTCCAGCGAATTGGGCGTGCGTCCAGCAAAAGGGATAATTTGGTGAGCGGAATGAACGATCCCGCTTTCTTGAGTACACAAGCGACGCGATATCCAATCAGTTGGAGAGTCTGTCAGTCGAAGCCATAGATTGCATCAAGTCATGGCCGTGTATTTTGATGCAAGAAGGGCGTGGTCAAGAAGTCGCCCATATAGTGCAAATCACAGCCCTTCAAGTCGATGCGGGAGACATCAAACTTATAGTGACTCCGATTGCGGGCAGCAGAATCCTAGTAAACGATGCCATTTGGAAGCTTCGGACAGAGTTAGATATCGCTCAGTTCGAGTTCAATCGGAATCATTGGGCATTCAAGGATCGTGAGCTTTTCGCAGTTCTTGCGGCAGAAGGCTACGCATTTAGCGGCGCTGAGGTCGCGCGGTTCGAGAACAAGCAACTACCTGCGCCTACCCGGCGAGAGTTGCTGGTAGCGCGAAACGTAATCACAGAATGGAGCCATACGGAGCTCGACGATTTCCTATTGGAGGCGGGTGTGACCGACCTAGAGGCGAGTCGCGCTATCGGTTCCCGTCGAGATCGCGCTAACGCGATCATCGAGTATGTGCTCGCCAATCCGACTGCGACAACTGCAGAAAACTCAATGTTCTCTGCTTTTATTGTTCGGGTTGCTTCGAAACATCATGAACACCCCAATATGGGACGTCACCTTCTTACGAAATTCATTGAGGAGGCAGAACTGGTTACGTTCGCCATCGTCGTGATGACAGATGACGACGTTGAAAGCCTAAAGGGCGAACGTTTGGCTCCGCGGGCGCGCCAGAATGTCATTCTCGAGCTTGGATACTTCCTTTCTCACTTGGGCCAGCAAAGGGTCTGTGCATTAATCACTCCAGGATTGGAGACACCGTCGGACTTTGATGGGATCGTATACATCCGCATGGATAATGCGGGGAATTGGAAGCGTGAGTTGCTACGCGAGCTAAGGGCGGCGAAAATGCCCCTAGTTGAATAGTCGATTTGCCGGCACGCTGCCTAACGGCATGGACGGCGACGCGATAAATCGTACGCATCATGCCGAACGCTATTGCAATACCAATGCTTACTCCGCCTTAAGCCCCGCTGCCTTAACTACCTTCGCATACTTCACAAAGTCCGTGCGGTTCTGCGCGGCATATTCTTCCGGCGTGCTGCCGACCGGTCAACGATCAGTTCCGCGTATGTTTTGTGTGGACGCCGCAAGGCCCGACGGACGTTGAAATTGTGGATTACCACTGAAGGAATACGACTATGAGCAAAAAGCTGCGCCCTATTCACCCCGGCGAACAACTGCGGGAGGAGTTCATGATTCCGCTGGGGCTTTCCAGCAATGCGCTGGCGCGTGCATTGAATGTGACGCCCGCGCGCATCAACGAGATCGTGCGCGAGCGGCGCGGCATCTCTGCCGATACCGCACTGCGACTGGCGCGGTTCTTCAACACCTCGCATCAGTTCTGGCTGAATCTGCAAAGCAACTACGACGTGCAGTGTGCGGAGGATGCGGCGGGCCGGGTCATTGCGCGCATCCAGCCGTGGCAAGGGGCTATCGAGCATGAGGTGCCGGCCTGACCGGCCGCTGCGCCGCCGGTGAACTGGAAGCGTTACTCCGCCTTAACCCCCGCCGCCTTCACCACCTTCGCATACTTCTCAACCTCGGTGCGATTCTGCGCGGCGTATTCTTCCGGCGTGCTGCCGACCGGGTCAATGCCCAGTGTGGTGTAGCGTTGCACGACGTCGCGATGACGCACTGCCTGCGCAATGCTCGCTGACAATAAATTGACGATGGCGCGCGGCGTCGCGCTCGGCGCGAGGATGCCGATCACCGGCGGATAGTCGAAATCCTTAATGCCGGTGACTTCGGCCACCGTCGGCACATCGGGCGCTTGCGCCGAGCGCTTGAGGGTGTTGACCGCCAGCAGCTTGATGCGGCCTCCGGCGCGATGCGGCGCCAGCGACGGTAGCGCGGACATGGCGAGGGAGACTTCGCCGCTGATCAACGCAGGCACGGATTGCGCCGTGCCCTTGTACGGCACATGCACGAGTTTCAGGCCCAGCGGCCCGTTGAGCGCTTCCATCGACAAATGATGCAGGCTGCCGATGCCGCCGGAACCGTAACGCAACGCGCCGGGCTTGGCTTTGGCCAGCGCAATCAATTCGTTCAGCGTATTGGCGGGCACCGACACATGCGCGGCGATGAATTGCGCCGAGGTGCCCATGATGCTCACCGGCGCGAAATCCTTGAGCGGATCGTACGGCAGTTTGGCGTAGAGCGCGGGGTTGATCGCGGTCTGGCCGACATCGGCGACCAGCAGGGTGTAGCCATCGGCGTTGGCGCGTGCCACCAGTTCGCAGGCGCCGATGCCGCCCGCGCCGGGACGGTTATCGATGACGAATTGCTGCTTGAGTGCTTCAGTCAAGCGCGTGGCGACCAGTCGTGTCATGGTATCGGGCAGACCGCCTGCGGCGTAGGGGACAACCACGCGCACGGGTTTGGTGGGATACGGTTGTGCGGCGGCGTTGGCGGCGCTAAGCGGTATGCCGATGGCTATTATTCTTGCGAGAGGCCATTTTGAAAACTTATTTCGGTGCTTCCTCTCCCTCATCCCCGGCCCTTCTCCCGGAGGGGGAAGGGTGAAAAGCCCCTCGCCCTCCGGGGCAAGGGCACACTTCCAGCGGAGCAGAGGGGTTGGGGTGAGGGAGATTTTTGGCATTGCCCACAATGGCCATGGTTTCAACATTGGTCGCTCCGAGACGCAGTAAGTGTCCAGTATAATCACTCGCGCCGTGTAACAGTAACAAGGCGGAGAGCAAGCCCGTATGAGCAACGTCAACCCTTATCGAAAATCGTATTTCAATACGCAGCCGGACTATCTGTATCCGGCTTATCGTTCCACGGTCAAACGCGCGCCGACGCAGCCCTTGGTGCAGATGCCGCAAACGCTGTCGGAGATTACCGGGCCGCTGTTCACCGCACGCGATGTCGCCGAAACCGATTTCGATCTCACGGCGCAGCACGCGGGCGAGCCCTTGGGCGAGCGCATGATCGTATCGGGACGCGTGCTCGACGAAGGCGGAAGGCCGGTGCCCAGTGCGCTAGTGGAATTATGGCAGGCGAATGCGTCGGGGCGCTATCGTCATCCGGTCGACAACCACGATGCGCCGCTCGATCCAAACTTTACCGGCTTTGGCCGCGTAGTGACCGATGCACACGGCCACTATCGCTTCAAGACCATCAAGCCGGGCGCTTACCCGTGGCGCAATCATTACAACGCGTGGCGGCCGGCGCATCTGCACTTTTCCCTGTTCGGTCACGGCTTCGCGCAGCGGTTGGTGACGCAGATGTATTTTCCCGGCGACCCGCTGCTGGAGTTCGATCCTATGTACCTGAGCGTGCCCGACAGCAAGGCGCGCCAGCGGCTGGTATCGAGCTTTGACTGGGAAAACACCCAGCCTGAATACGCGATTGCCTACCGCTTCGACATCATTCTGCGCGGACGCGATGCGACGCCGATGGAGAACAAGCGATGAGTTTGCTGCTCACCGCTGCGCAGACCGTCGGTCCGTTTGTTTCGATTGGTTTTGAAAAGGCGTCCGTGTCTGATGTCGCACCGCCGGGCGTGGCTGGTGAACGCGTCACCATCAGCGGGCGCATAGTCGACGGCGACGGCCAGCCCGTGACCGACGCGGTAATCGAAACCTGGCAGGCCAATTCGTATGGCAAGTATGCGCATCCCGACGACGCGCAAGAGAAACTGCTGGAAGAAAACTTCAAGGGTTTCGGGCGCGTGCTGACCGATGCTCAAGGAGGCTTTCGGCTGACTACCGTCAAGCCCGGCGCAGTCGCCAGCCCAGGTGTACAGGGGGGCAAGGAGCAGGCGCCGCACATCACCGTGGTGATATTCATGCGCGGATTGCTCAAGCAATTGACGACGCGGATTTACTTTCCCGACGATGCGGCGAATGCCGCTGATCCGGTGTTGAACCTCGTGCCTGCGGCGCGGCGCGCGACGCTGATTGCAACGAAATCAGCGGACGGCGCGCTGCAATGGAATGTGAATTTGCAGGGGGCGAATGAGACGGTGTTTTTTGACTACTGATATCACGACCGATGCGGTTCCTTCGTCACCGGCATCCTACGAAAACATGAACGAACGCGACCTCATCGACGATCTGGTCACCGCCAACCACATTCTCTATAACGAAGGCGTGGTGGACGGCTTTGGTCATATCAGCGTGCGCCATCCGACGCGGCCTGAGCGCTTTCTGCTCTCGCGCAGCGTCGCGCCGGCCACGGTTAAGGCCGAAGATATTATGGAATTTGATCTCGACGGCAACCCCGTCGATGCGCGCGGGCGCAAGCCCTATCTTGAGCGTTTCATACACAGCGAGGTGTATCGTGTGCGCGCCGATGTGCAGGCGGTGGTGCATAATCATTCGCCGGCGGTGATTCCGTTTGGGGTGACAGATACGCGGTTGCGTCCGATCTCACACATGAGCGGTTTTCTCGCGGGCACGGTACCAAATTTCGAAATACGTGACGCGGGCGGCCCGGCCACCGATATGCTGATCCGCACGCCGCAACTGGGGGTGGCTTTCGCGCGCACGCTGGGCAGCGCGGCGTTTGCCCTGATGCGAGGACATGGCGCGGTGGCGGTGGGCGATTCGATCCGGCAAGTGGTCTATCGCGCGGTCTACGCCGAGATGAATGCGCGCTTGCAATCCGAAGCGCTGCGTCTGGGCGAAATTAATTTTCTCACCGACGCGGAAGCCGCCGGTGCGGATGCGGCCAACTACGCCAACATGGATCGACCGTGGGAATTGTGGAAAATGCGGGCGGGTAAGAATTTGAATATTTGATGAT
>JANMXV010000606.1:0-1658 GCA_031381325.1 Betaproteobacteria bacterium
TCCGAGACGAACGTATACAAGCGATCATATCTGGTCGCGGACCAAGACCACTGGAAGGCAATGGGCGACTAATTCTTCATATCGTTCCGCTGTCTGCTACTTCTTCCGCTTCAAAGCTCGATCTCGAGCTTGCATTGAAAAGCCACCTTGCGTTTCGCCCTTTGGGCGCGATGGGAATGAGTTCTCGATTTAACTTTGATGGTTGCATCAATGAGCGAGGCGGTGACAAAAACAACGGATATACGCAGTTATTTAGAAATGGCGCCCTTGAGGCCACGATGGGGCACCTTCTTCGCGAGAACAGTGGGAGCATGAACATCCCAGGCCTTGCACTTGAACGATACTTTTTTGAGGTTTTCGACGGCTACATGAATGGACTGAAGGACCTCGGTATCGAGCCGCCTCTGGTCGCGATGGTCACGTTGGAGGGTGTAGAGGGCGCGACATATGCGGTTCAGACAAACACCTTCGGCGATCCTATGCCAACGTTTGATCGACCCATCTTGTCGCTTCCGGACTGCGTGATCAACGAGTACGGGCACAAAGTTTCATATCATCGTGCGATTCGGCCGGCCTTTGACGCTCTTTGGAATGCCATTGGCTACTCGGCATCACAGTTCTTCGACGAGTCAGGATTATGGGTGGGAGACCGCAGCCGGCGATAGTGATTGCGACGAGAACTCTAAGACGCTGTCGCACCGGCGTGCGCCTTTTCGGCGCAAGGTTAGGGGCACGCAAAGTTACACAAGGTTAGGGTCATAGGGTCATAGGGTCCAAGGTTAGGGTCTTTCATTATCGTACGGTCTCTATTCAGCGTGAACGAAAAGTCAAAAACCTCCTTCACCCGGCGCTACGCGCCACCCTCTCCCGGAGGGCGAGGGGTGAGGGAAAGAAGTTGATTCGTCACTCAGGCTGAATAGACACCCCGTAAGATGCGAAATAAAGTTGCGCCGCTCTTCAAATTGAGTGCCCGATAGCGGACTGTGGCCACTGGCAGAAAGGGGTCGTAACTGGAAGTAGCCGGTCAATCAAGCACAGCTTCAGCGTCCATGAAGCTCTTTAACCGTCAAGCGCGGATGTGGCGAATACAGCCCAACGCGCTCTGGACGCACACTCAGTCGATCTTCGCACCCGAATCGCGCACGACCTTCGCCCATTTGCCGAGATCGGCTTTTAGAAAAGCGGCAAACTGATCGGGCGTGTTGTGTAGCGGCTCTGCGCCGAGCGCGGCCCAGCGCTCCTTGATGTCCTGAAGCTGCACGATTTTGCTGATTTCCGCATGCAGCCGGGTAATGACCGGTGTTGGCGTGCCCGCTGGCGCAAGCATGCCGTACCAGACTGAAACTTCGTAGCCGGGCAATCCCGCTTCGCTGATTGGCGCCAGTTCAGGCGCCGCCGCAGTGCGCCCCGCACCGGTGGTGCCGAGTGCGCGCAATTTGCCTGCTTTGACTAGCGGCAGCGCGATCGGCGCACCGGGAAACATGATCGAAATCTGTCCGCCCAGCAGATCGCTGAATGCATTGGTCACGCCTTTGTACGGCACATGCACGAGCTTGATGCCGGCACGGCTGTTTAACATTTCGCCTGCAAGATGCAGCACGCTGCCGTTGCCGGCGGAGCCGTAATTGAGTTGCGCGGGCCGTGATTTTGCCAGCGTT
>JANMXV010000612.1:0-16289 GCA_031381325.1 Betaproteobacteria bacterium
CGAGACGCCATGTTCACGGCCGCAATTCGCGACGCGCGCGCCGTGGTGTCTCTCCCGGAGGGCGAAGGGAGCGTCGAGTCCCCGCCCGAGCGGGGAGGTTCATGGGTAGGGGACGGGGGTGCGGGACGGATTTTGCAAAAACCACAGGAGCCCGAACAGTTACGAGCATTGTTCAATTTCTGTAAGGTAGGGACCATGAGAACCACGTTGTTTTGTGTTGCGCTGACGATCACTGCAACTACGCTGCATACCGCAGCCGCCGAATACCCGGAACGGCCGATCCGCTTTATCGTGCCTTACGGCGCCGGCAGCGGCCCCGACATTACCGCACGCTTGTTTGCGAACGAGCTCAGCAAACAACTGGGGCAGCAGATCGTGTTCGACAACCGGCCGGGGGCGGGCGGGAGCATAGGCACGGAGATGATAGTGAGAGCGCCCGCTGACGGCTACACCATCGGCTTTGGCGGGATATCCGTGTTTGCCATCAACCCTGCCGTGATCAAGCTGCCCTACGATCCGGATAAGGACTTGCTGAAAGTGGTGCAGACTTATTTCAACCCCGGCATGCTCGCGGCGAACCTGTCGCTGCCGGTCAATTCCATGAAGGGGCTGATCGATTATGCGAAAAATAATCCGGGAAAATTGTCGTTCGGCTCCAGCGGCAATGGCACCAGCTCGCATCTCAGCGGCGAATTGCTGAAAATCATGACGGGCACGCAGATGGAGCACGTGCCATACAAGAGTCCGGAGCAGGGGATCACCGACACCATAGGCGGACGCTTGCCCCTGATGTTCAACAACATCGGACCGCTGCTGCCGCACGTGAAGGAGGGCAGGTTGCGTGGACTAGGCGTGACGAGTCTCAGGCGCTCGCCCGCGATCCCGGAACTGCCGGCGATTGCGGAGACGGTTCCCGGCTTCGAAGTTACCGTGTGGGGCGGCGTCGTGGTGCCGGCGGGCGTGCCGAAGACTATCGTGGCGCAGCTTAACGCGGCGATCAACAAGGTGCTCGCCATGCCGGCCATGAAGCAAAAGTACGCGGCCATCGGCTACGAATTGGTGGGCGGTACGCCCGCGCAATTCGACACCCACGTCAAAAAAGAAATCGCAAAATGGGCCAATGTCGTGAAGCGTTCCGGGGCGAAGCTGAATTGAACGTCAGTCTGCCTTGATATTCGCGGCCTTTATCACGCGCGCCCACTTCGCCGATTCGGCTTTCATGAACGCGCCAAATGCCTTGGGATTACTGTCCACCGGGTCGGTGCCTTGCGCAATGAGTTTTTCGCGCAATTCCGGAATGTTCATGGCCTTCACGATTTCACTGTGCAGGCGCTCGATGGCGCGTGCCGGTGTGCCGGTGGGTGCGACGATGCCGTACCAGTTGACGACTTCAAAGCCTTTCAGTGTCTCGTTTGCAGCGGGCACGTCAGGTAAAAACGCCAGGCGCGCCGGCCCGGTGGTGGCAACGGCGCGCACGCGGCCGGCTTTAATATGTTGCAGGCCGATCGGAACGGCGTCGAAGCCGAACTGCACTTGTCCACCCAGCAGATCGTTGAATCCCGGCGCGCTGCCCTTGTAAGGCACGTGGACGGCCTAGATGGCGGCCAGGTTGTTGAGCAATTCGCTCGCCAGATGCGGCAGGCCGCCGTTGCCCGATGAATAGTAATTGACCTTGCCCGGATTGGCTTTTACATACGCGATGAGTTCGTCGAGCGACTTCGCCGGCACTTTGGGATGGGTGTAGATCAGAAACGGCACCGATGAAGTCTGCATCACGGGCGCAAAGTCGCGCTCCATATTGAACGGCAGTTTGGAGAACAGCACCGGATTCACGCTGAGGTTGCCGGTGGTGCCGATGAACAGCGTATGGCCGTCGGGCGCGGCCCTGGCGACGATTTCAGTGCCGAGTATGCCGTTAGCACCCGGACGGTTATCGACCACGACTTGCTGAGCGAAACTGTCGGTGAGTTTTACCGCGAGCAGCCGTGCCACCACGTCGATGCCGCCACCGGGCGGGAAGCCGACGACGATGCGCACCGGGCGTTGCGGCCAATTTTGTGCACACGCGGCAGTGGTGATCGTGAGCAGAATGATCGTTACGCCGTGAAGTATTGTTTGCTTCATTGGATGTCCCTCTGTTTCGCGGTAAGATAGCATGACGAAATCCAAAAACCGTATTGAAGGAGTGCAGATGAAAGACGCTTTGCATATCGGGCTGATGATGCCGATCAACAACACCACCATGGAGCGCGAGTTGCTGGCATGGCTGCCGGCGGGATCAAGCTGCGCCACACAGCGCATTCCGCGCGGCAAAGGGTTGCTGAGCAAGGAAACGTTACCCGAGTACGTGGCGCAGGCCTTATCGCTGGCAAAGGTTTTTAACGATCCGGACGTGGATGTGGTGGCCTACGGATGCACGGCCGCGGGATTTATTTCCGGCCCTGCGGGCGACGCAGCGTTGCAAAGCAATCTTGCCGGCATCACGGGTAAAAATGTAGTGACCACGGCGCGCTCGATGGTGCTGGCTTTGCAGGAAATCGGCGCGACGCAGATCGCGCTGGTGACGCCTTATCCTGACGCGGTGAATACACAGTTGAAAGCGTTTCTTGCCGATGGCGGTATAGCGGTGAAGCGCTTCAACAGTTTTTACGCGCAGAACACTGATGAACTCGGCCGCATCGAGGCACATCAAGTCGCGAAGCTCGCGCGCGAAACCATGGGCGACGATTGCGAAGCAATGTTCATCGGCTGCTCGCAATTGCCGACATGCGAAATACTGGGGGATCTGGAACGTGAATTCGGCAGGCCGGCATTCTCGTCGATACAGGTGACGGCGTACCGCGCGCAGCGTGCGGCCGAAGGGCGGGGCACGGCATGAAACGTTTTAAAAATATTATTTTCAAACAATTAGTTGCAGTCACGTTGTCCTTAGGCGTGACGCCATTGGCGCTGGCGCAATTTCCCACAAAACCGGTGCGCATCATTGCCGCCTCCACCGGCACCAGCGGCGATTTGCTCGCGCGCTACCTGGGCCAGCGCCTGAGCGAGCGTTGGGGCCAGCCGGTGGTGATCGAAAATCGCTCCGGCGCGGGCGCGGTAATTGCCGCTGAAATTGCCATGAAGGCGGCACCCGACGGCTACACGCTGCATCTCGGTCAGCACGGCTCGTTTTCAGCGGCGCCGAGTCTGTACAAAAAGCTCTCTTACGACCCGGTGCGCGACTTCGCGCCGATTACGCATTACGCGCACGTGCCGCTGATTATTGTCGCGCATCCATCGCTGCCTCCAGGCAGCATGAAAGAACTGATCGAGTACGCGAAAACGCGGCCCGGCGCGATCAACTATTCCACGGGCGGCGCGGGCGGGGCGGGGCATCTGAACTTTGAAATGCTCAATCACAGTGCCGGACTGAAGTTTGTGCATGTGCCGTACAAAGGCATAGGCGCTGCGCTCACCGCGGTAATGAGCGGCGAGGTGCAACTGTCGGGCGTGCCGGTGCCCGTTGCCTTGCCGCAAGTCAAAGCGGGCAAGGTCAAAGCCTACGCGACCACCAGCAAAAACCGCTTTCCCGGCGCGCCGGATATTCCTACAGTGGCCGAAGCAGGATTTCCGGGGTTTGACGCTTCCACCTGGTTTGCGATGTTTGCACCCGCACGCACGCCGCCGGAGATCGTGCGTGTGTTGAATCGCGATATGGTGGGCATCATCGGTTCACCGGCGGTACGCACCTGGCTCATCTCGCAAGGCGCGGAGCCCGCGCCCGGCACGCCAGAAGAATTGACTGCGTTTCTGAAAAGCGATATCGAGAAGTGGGGCAAAGTGATACGCGCGGCGGGGATTAAGGCGGAGTAGGGATACAACCATGAACGCCCGCATCGGCTTGCTGATTCCGTCTTCCAATACCTCGGTCGAGCCGGAATTTTATCGCGCGTTGCCGCCGGAAGTCACACTGCACACGGCGCGTTTGTTTCTATCGCATATCAGTGAAGAGACCATTGCCGCGATGCTGGCGGAACTTGAATCGCAGGGCAAACTGCTTGCAACTGCGGATGTGGATGTGATCATGTTGGGCGCGGTCGCGCCGGGTTTTCTCAAAGGCGCAAGCTACGACCGTGAACTCGCGGCACGCATTACGGTAGCCACCGGAAAGCGGGCGTCCACCACGGCCACTGCGCTGCTGGAATCGTTGCAGCGCTTGAAGGTGACCCGCATTGCGATCGGTGCGCCGTACGACAAAATCGTGAGCGCGATCGCCAGCCGTTTTTTGCAAGCCAACGGTATCGAAGTTGTAGCTACACAGGAACTCGGCATCAGTGAAAATCTTGATGTGGGGCGGCTGCCGGCGGAGAGCGCCTACGACATGGGGTTCAAGCTCGATTGCCGGGAAGCACAGGCCATAGTGTTTGCTGGTACCAATTGGCGCACCATGGCGATCACTGAAAAACTTGAAGCGAAAATCGGCAAGCCTGTGGTTTCGTCCACAGCAGCGGCGTTGTGGTCGGCGCTGCGTATCGTCGGCTGGCACGGGACGCTGGCGGGGCAGGGGCGATTATTGAGCGATGTTTGAATACGATCTGATCAGTGTAGGCGGCGGCTACGCGGGCCTTGCCGCCGCCAGCCGCGCCGCACAACTCGGTCTCAAAGCGGCGGTGCTCGAACGCGGTAGCGAAGAACTTTACGCCTGCAATTCGCGCTACGCGGGCGGCGTGATGCATGTCTCTTACAATGATCCGAAGAGTCCGCGCGACACGCTGGCAAAGGCCATCAACGAAATCTGCGCGGGTCATGCCGATGCGGCCTTGGTGGACGCCATCGCCACACATGCAGGCCGCGCGGTGGAGTGGCTGCGCAGCGAAGGCGCAAGCTTCGCGCGTGCCAACACTGCGAGCTGGCGCAACTGGGTACTTGCGCCGCTGCGGCCCGCAGTGACGCAAATGGAGTGGAAGGGCCGTGGCGCGGATGTCGCGTTGCGCACGCTGGAAAAAAATCTTGCTAAGCGTGGCGGTGTGTTGCATCGTAACACGCAAGTTGTTGATTTAATTATAGAAAATGGACGATGTGTAGGCGTGCATGCAAAACAGAGCGAAAGCGAAATCGAAATCGAATATCACGCACGCGCCGTGGTGCTTGCCGATGGCGGGTTTCAGGCCAACGCAGAAATGACAGGTCGACATCTGACGCCCGCGCCGCTATCCGTAAAGCAACGCAACGCCGGCACCGGCCTTGGCGATGGCCTGCGCATGGCGCGTGCGGCGGGTGCCGGCGTTACCAAGCTCGACGCATTTTACGGTCACGTGTTGTCGCGCGATGCCATGCACAATGATCGCGTGTGGCCGTACCCGCAGCTCGATGAATTGGCGGCGGCGGGTTTGCTCGTCAACAAGCGTGGGCAGCGCATCGGCGACGAAGGCATGGGGGGCGTGTATCTCGCTAACATGATCGCGCGCGAGGCCGATCCACTCGGCACAGCGGTAATCTTCGACCACGCGATCTGGCAAGGGCCGGGACGCGCCGCAGCGATTCCGCCGAATCCGACATTACTCAGCGCAGGCGGCACGCTGTTCAAAGCCGATACCATTGCCGAGCTTGCGGCGAAACTGGGCATCGATGCAGATGTCCTTGCAGCCACCGTGCGTGACTACAACGCCGCGCTGGCGTCCGGCAATTTGCACAATCTACAACCGCTACGCTCCGCCACGCGTCGCAAGCCGCTGCCGATTACCATCGCGCCGTTCTACGGCGCGCCGGCGTGTGCCGGGCTAACCTACACCATGGGCGGCGTGCGCATCAGCGGCAACGCCGAAGTGCTGCGCGCGGATCACACCACGATCCCCGGCCTCTACGCTGCGGGCGCAACCACCGGCGGACTGGAAGGCGGGCCGGTGGCAGGCTACGTTGGCGGGCTGATCAAGGCGTTGACTTTTGGGTTGCTGGCGGCGGAACATGTGGCGGGTGGGCGTACATAGCGAATCGGTTACGGACAGGAGAGCTTCCATGAACTATCGATTTCTGAGCAACATCTGCGGTGCGTTCCTCATCATGTTTCTAAGCTGCACGCATGCGTGGTCACAGGGTTATCCTGAACGCCCGATCTCACTGATTGTTCCGTGGCCCGCCGGCGGTGGAACTGATATCGCCATGCGCGCTCTTGCCGATGTGCTGACCCGGCAAATGAATGCGCGCGTTGTTGTCGAAAACAAACCCGGTGCGGGCGGCACTATCGGCCCTGCGGGCATGGCCGCCAATTCCCGGCCTGACGGTTACACCATCGCGCAGATTCCGATCACCCTCATGCGCTATCCGCACATGCAAAAGGTGAGCTGGGACACTTTCAAGGATTTCACGTGGATCATTGGTATCACGGGCTATTCGTTCGGGGTGGTGGTGCGTGCAGATTCGCCGTGGAAGACATGGAAGGATTTTATCGCCTACGCCAAGGCGAATCCTGAAAAAATTACTTATGGCTCTCCCGGCGCCGGTACATCGTTGCACATGACGATGGAAGAAATTGGCGCGAAGGAGGGCATTAAGTGGATACACGTGCCGTTCAAGGGCAACGCCGATGCGACTGCGTCGTTAATGGGTGGCCACATCATGGCCTCGGCGGATTCATTCGGGTGGGCCGAACACATCCAGTCGGGCCGTTTCCGTTTGCTCGTCACGTGGGGCGCCACACGCACCAAGCGCTGGCCCGACGTGCCGACGCTAAAGGAGTCCGGCTATAACATCGTGTCCAACTCGCCGTATGGCATTGCCGGGCCGAAAGGCATGGACCCCAAGCACGTGAAAATCCTGCATGACGCCATCAGAAAAGCGATCGACGATCCTGGCTACCAAAAAGTACTGGAGCGGCTCGATCAGGAAAATTACTACCTTTCAACCGAAGATTACGCGCGCAACGTCAAAATTTGGTACGAGGAAGAAAAGGCCAACGTCGAGCGCGTGGGGTTGTCGTTGAAGCCTTAGTGCGTAGTCCGGATGTAGCGCAGCGAAATCGGGAGCCTCATTCGCCGAGGCACAATAGCGGCTGCATGCAGATCGGCTATACCCGGCCAGAAGATGCATGACCGGAAGGTGCATGACCGGAAGGTTGGGTTTCCTTCGTTTTCATGCTATCATGCCGCATGAAATCTGAAACGCATGAGATTGGAACCGGCATGCTTAAAATGGTAGGCGGCAGTGGGCAGCTTTCGCTCGGCAAGAAGTACGCGGGCAAGTATTTTCAGATCGAGCACGTGGCGGGCGGAGCCGTTCTGCTGCGTCCGATGAAAGTCGTACCCGACGCGGAAGCATGGGTGCATAAGCCGGCGATGCGCGCGCAGTTGCGGCGCGCCGATGAATGGGCGAAACACACGCCACCCGCTGCGACAGACCTCGCCAAGCTCATCAAGAAGGCAGGCAAGCGCGCGTGAGCGGGCGCGTCCGCCTGGACTTGAATTTTCCCGATTTCCAGACGCAGCTATTCGCTGTGGACGCCGGCGAGTTGCGGCAAGTCGTCAAGACTTTCCGCAAACTCGCTGTAATCCTGTGTCGGGATTGACAGCCACTCCTATCAGCCTAAACTGCGAAATGCCGGAATTTCGGGGACGACGCGGAGGTGTGCATGATGAAACGAATGCCTTATTTGTTGTTGCTTGTTGCCGGTGTCGTGCCGCTGGCGTATGCGCAAACCACTTCGACAGGCTCAGGACAGGCTTGGCCCACGCGGCCTGTGCGCATGGTCGTCGGCTTTTCCCCGGGCAGCGCGACGGATATCTCGGCGCGTTTGCTGGCGCCCAAACTCGGCGAGCTGTGGGGACAGCCTGTTGTAATCGAAAATCGCTCCGGCGCCGGCAGTGCCATAGCCTCGACCATGGTGGCCCAGGCCACGCCTGACGGGTATACGATCCTGATGATTTCAACGTCGTTTGCCATCAACGCGGTGCTGCGATCCAATGCGGGATACGACCCGCTGCGCGATTTCGCCAGCGTGACGCAGGTCGGCTTTTCAACCGGCGCACTAGTAGTCAACCCGTCGCTCGGCGTCAAGTCGGTCAAGGAGTTGATTGCGCTCGCGAATGAGCGGCCCGGCAAGATTCTGTACGGATCAGCGGGAGCGGGTAGCGGTATTCACATGACTGCCGAGCGCTTCCGCATGTCCGCCGGCATAAAGACCACGCACGTCGCGTTCAAGGGGCAACCGGAAATGCTGATTGAAATTCTCGCCGGGCGCGTGCATTACGGCTTTCCCGGCTTGGGCCCGGCGTTTGGCATGATCAAGGACGGGCGGCTGTTGGCGCTGGCAGTGGTGACGCCGAAACGCTCGCCCTTATTGCCGGATGTTCCCACTATGCTGGAGATTCTGCCCAGCTTCCGCCGCGATGCGTCACACGCGCTGATGGTGCCCGCGAAAACCCCGCGTCATATCGTGAACAAGATCAGCAAGGATGTCGCACGCGTGCTCGACATGCCTGATGTCAAAAAGCAGATGGAGGCCATGGACTTCATACCCGCGCCGACCACGCCGGAGGAGTTCGACAAAATACTGCGCGCAATGCTGGTGACTTTTGACGAAGTAGCGCGGGCGGCGGGATTGAAAGCGCCGTGAATGGAACTGCGTCCATTTCCTCAACGCCACGGTGCGTATCACATCGTCGGCGACTTAAACTCTCCACCGAGCGCCACCAGCGCCCACGGCGAAAGCTGCACGTCGATGTTGAAGTTGATGTGCGCGGCGGCGGAATGCGCGTCGCGGAACATGCGCTGCAAGGGGTTGCTGTCGTAAATGCCATTGGCGCCCGCCATTTCAATCAAAGAATCGACTGCCTCGGTGCATAGCTTCACCGCGGCTGCGCAGTTGCGCTTGTTACGCACTTTCATTTCAAGGTCGAGCGGCTTACCCGTTTTGACGATGGCGTCTGCCGTCAGACAGTCGTTGCGCAGCACCGCTCGCGCGGCGTCGATCCTGGCGCCGGCCATGCCGATGCGCAGTTGCACGGTCTGGAAATCGCGCATCTTCGCTGCGGTGTAGTTGGTGCTGCGCGACTTGACCAGTTCGATAGTGGTAGCTAGCGCGGCCTGTGCATTGCCGACAATGGCGCCGGCGATGCAATGCCCGCCCAGCGATGAGGCCGGCACGCGAAACGTCGGATTGGTGTTGATGCGCAGTCCGGGAAATTCATGCCCCGGCTTGGCGACGTACATGGATTGCGTGCGGTGCTCGGGAACGAACACGTCTTCACAACGCACCGAGCGGCTGCCCGTGCCGCGCATGCCGAGGGTATGCCAATCGTCAATGATCTCGTACTGATCACGGTGTACCATGCAGTAGCGATAGTCGACGATCTGCTCGCCCTCGCGTACCTGGCAGGCGAGCATGTTCCACTGGGCTACATCGACACCCGAACAAAACGACCAGCGGCCGGTGAGCCGGATGCCGCCATCCACTTGACGTCCGCGGCCTTGCGCGTATGCAATGCCCGACGAGATCAGGCAATCGGGATTCTCGCCCCACATTTCCTGTTGCGCCTGTGCGCTAAACATCGCCAAGTTACGATGGTGCGAACTCAGGTTGGCGATGTTCCAGCCGATTGAGCAATCGCCGCGCGCCAGCATTTCGGGGATATCGAAATAGGCGATGAAGTCGAGTTCCATGCCGCCCCAGGCTTTGGGTTGGTGATAGCGGAACAGGCCGCTGCGGTGCATTTCGGCCTCGACGGCTGGCGGTATGCGCCGGCTGCGTTCGGTCTCGTTGGCGTGCTCGCGCAGGAAAGGGATCAAATCCTGCGCGCGCTGCAGCGCCTCATCATAGGTGACGTGAGCAAAACCAGTGGATTTCTCTCGTGCTTGCGTTGTCATGGGTTCAATCGGCTTTGAGTCCAAGTGCGCGCACGATCTTGCCGTATAGCAAGACGCCAGCACCGGCGAGCCAATGCGCCGCGATGGAGTACTGCATAGGTACCTCGATGGATTATTTTTCAGGAGCATTGCATGGAGCGACGAAAATGTATCATGTTTCAGGTCAATATCGCACGCAAGCACCGCTGGTATAATCACGTGCCTTATCGCGGCGGTGGCGAGTCGGACGGTTGCGTGCGCTGGGCGTGACCAGTGCAACACGCGTGCCGAGCGCGCCGGATATTCCGACTATCGCTGAAGCAGGCGTGCCGGGCTACGAATCGGCGCAGTAGTATGGATTGGTCGCGCCCGCAGGCACGCCACGGGAAATCATTGCGCGAGTCAACAAAGAAACGGTGGCGATTTTGCGCACGCCGGAAATCACGGAACGGCGGGCCAATGACGGCAGTCAGGTGATGGCCGGAACGCCGGAAGAATTCGGTGTGTTCATTCGTGCTGAAACCGAGAAGTGGGCGAAGGTGGCTAAGGCTGCGGGGATTAAGCCGGAGTAAACCGATCAGTGCTGAGTTTTGAGTGCTTAATGTTGAGTTAAACCAATCGGTGCGCTTTGCACGCGTACAAGCCAAAACCCAGCACTCAGCTCTTTCGCTGCATCGTAGGTCACTTTTTGCAGCGCTGGCGTCATCAGCAGCGTGCTGGTGAATAAGCCTATGGTGTAGCCGTCGGGTGGGAAGGGCACGATGATGCGCACGGGTTTGGACGGATATGATTGTGCGACAAGCGGCGCACTTACCAACAGTGATAAGGGTAGGGAAGGGCGCTCGCCCTTCCCTACCCCTATCAATAAGTTACTCCACGCGTATGCCAGCAGCCTTGACCACCTTGCCCCACTTAATAATTTCCGCGCGCAGATGCTCGGCGAAAGCTTCGGGGTTCTTATCGACGAGTTCCGCGCCCAGGACGGCAAAACGGTCACGCGCATCGGGCTCGCGCACCCCGCGCGTAACTTCGGTGTAAAGCCGCTGCACGATCTCGCGCGGCGTGCCTGCCGGCGCCAGCAGACCGTACCACGCGCCGAGTTCAAATCCGTTTAAGCCTGATTCGGAAAGCGTGGGAATGTCGGGTGCGCTCGACTGCCGTGCCAGCGTGGTCACCGCCATCGGCCGCAGGCGTTTCGCGCGTATGGCGTTGAGCGCCGTCGACAGACTGTCGAATAACATCGATACCTGACCGCCGATGGCGTCAGTCTGTGCGGGCGCCATGCCTTTGTACGGAATGTGCGTTAGCTTTACGCCCAGCATCATGTTGAAAAGTTCGCCGGCGAGGTGCGATGCGGTGCCGTTGCCCGCTGAGGCGTAGAGCAGGCTTGCGGGTTGTTTTTTGGCAAGCGCCAGAAGTTCCTGCACGGTGCGTGCCGGCACCGACGGATGAACCACCAGTATGTGCCCGACCGACGCATACATGCTGATCGGCGCAAAATCGCGCATCAAGTTATAGGGCAGTTTGGTGTAAAGACTGGGATTAACCGCAATGGAAAACGACGGCACCATCAGCGTATATCCATCGGGCGGCGATTTGGCGACGAGATCAGCGCCGATGTTGCCACTGGCGCCGGGACGCGCATCCACAATGATCGGCTGTCCCCAGGCGGCGGTGAGTTTCTGGCCGATCAGGCGTGCGTAAATATCGGTGGGGCCGCCGGGCGCGAAGCCGACAACGATGCGGATGGGTTTTGCGGGATATAGTTGTGCGCCGGCAAATGCTGGCGCGACTAAGCAGAGGGCTAACACTGCACATCTACATTTAATCATCTGTCCCCGGCGTCACATATTGGATGAAAGGCAAGTGTAGCACCGCCACCCGTTAAAGCGGGTCGTGGCACAATCACGGCCAACGCGGCATCAAGGATATAGCGCATGGAAACGAACAGACGGTCGATAGCCGAAGCGCACGCGCATGTGCGCGCTTGGGTGCATATCAACGCAGACGCGGTGCTGATGCAAACCCGTGCATGCGGCGGCTTTAGCCCGGGCAGCAAAATCATCACCAGAATCATGAGTTACGGATGCGCCTCGGTCATCTGATCGAGGACGGGAGCGTGACTTGCCTGGCACGCACAGACAGCATCGACCCGGACAACGTACTCGCTCCGCCGCAAGCGGCCTCCAGCACCTACCGTATCGCTGCCGAGTCTTGGCTGGATTTTCACGCGATTGACTGTTCGCCGGACTGGAGATACTGTGCCGTTTGGTGAAAAATAGTGTTTAAAATTTCCGTACCTCAACTCGCACGGCCTGCCATCGCATTGCTGGCTATGGCGTTGTGCGCCGACGTAGCCGGGCAAGCCTATCCTGCGAAGTCTGTACGCTGGATCGTGCCGTATCCGCCCGGGGGTAGTACCGACATCATCGCCCGCACGGTCGGACAGAAGCTCGCCGAAGCCTGGGGCATTCAGGTCATCATTGATAATCGTCCTGGCGCGAGCGGCATGATCGGCACCGATACCGTCGCCAAGAGCGCGCCCGATGGTTACAGCCTGGTCAGTGTCGCCAGCAGCCACGTTCTGCATCCGAGCCTGTACCGCAAGGTGCCATTCAACACCATCAATGACTTTACGCCTGTCGTCATGCTGGTGCGCTCGCCGAACCTGATCTGCGTCCATCCGTCGCTGCCGGTGCGCTCGATCCGCGACCTGATCGCGCTTGCCCGCGCCCGTCCCGGCGCCTTGGCATTCGGCATCGGGGGACTCGGCAGCTCGAATCATCTCGCGGGGGAAATGTTCAAGACCCTCGCAAAGATAGACATCACGCCCATTCCCTACAAAGGCTCGGCGCCCGCCGCGATCGATGCGATTGGCGGTCAGATTCCGATGTTGATCCAGACGATCACTTCGGCGGGCCAATTCGTCAAGAGCGGAAAGTTGCGGGCACTCGCCGTCACCAGCAAGAATCGCTATGCGGCGTTTGCCGAGGTTCCGACTCTCGATGAATCCGGTTTTCCCGGGTTTGATAGCTCCGAATGGTGGGGCCTGCTGGGCCCTGCCGGAATACCCAAGGATGTTGTAGCGAAGTTAAACGCCGAGATCGATCGGATTATGAATCGCACCGAAGTGCAAGTGAAATTCTCGGAGATCGGCACCAGTTACATAGGCGGCACGCCGGACCAGGCTGGCGCGTTCTTCCGCGCCGAAATGGTCAAGTGGTCGAAGGTCGCACAAGCCGCCGGACTGAAGCCGGAATAATCTTCCTGCTGTGATCCAGACTTGTGAACAGCGTTGTGAAGCGGAATCTCGGAGGGATGGATGAACTCGATACACACCCGCAATGCTGCTGTCGTCACGCTGCTGTTCCTTGCGCTGCTCTGCACAGGCGTGTTTGCACAGACTACTGCACCCGGCGCAGCGCAGGCCCCTGCGACAAGCTCAGGACAGGCCTATCCCGTCAAACCGATACGTCTTGTCGTGCCATTTCCCGCCGGGGCGTCGAGCGACGTCGTGGGCCGCATGTTGGGACAGAAACTTTCCGAGCAATTGGGCCAGCAGGTGGTGGCGGATAATCGGGCCGGCGCCGGCGGAAATTTGGGGATAGCGATCGCGGCCAAGTCACCGCCCGATGGCTACACGATTGTGATCGCCACTGCAAGCATCGCCGTCAGTGCGTCGCTCTATTCAAACCCCGGCTACGATGCGGTCAGGGATCTCGCGCCGGTCGCCCGGCTGACCACGATCCCGAACGTACTGCTCGTGCACCCGTCGGTGCCGGCAAAGAGCTTGCGGCAGTTCATCAACCTTGCGCGAGCGCATCCCGGCAAGCTCAACTTCGGCTCGGGGGGCGCCGGCACCACCAACCATCTCGCCAACGAGCTGCTCAAGCACCTTGAAAAGATCAACATCATGCACGTCCCCTACAAGGGAGTAACCCAGGCGATGACGGCGATGATGGGCGGCGAGGTGGACGAGGTAGTCATGCCGGTCACAACGGCAATACCGCAGATTCGAGCCGGAAAGGTACGAGCCTTGGCGGTACTCGCTGAGCAGCGCATCACTACCCTTCCCGACGTTCCGACCGGAAAAGAGGCCGGCGTCGACGGCTTCACGATGCCGGTGTGGTACGGCATGTTCGCACCCGCGGCAACGCCGCGTGAAATTGTGTCGCGGCTGAGCCGCGAATTGGTTAGGGCGCTGGAGGCTCCGGACATTCGTGAACGGCTCGCTGCCCTGGGCGTTGACCCCTGGCCAGGCACGCCGGAGCAGCTTGGGGAATTGCTGCGCGCGGACATTGTGCGCTACGGGGCAATCGTACGCAGTGCGGGCTTGCCCAAGCAATGACTCGCATGTATCAAGATACGATTTTGTAATGACGGTAAGGTCGCGTCTGAACCTCTGCGCCGAACTTATTGCATTTATCGCAATGCAAAGCGCACCAGTGCAAGCAAAGCCATTACCACGACGATACCGGCGATCACTGCACCCACCATCGCCTGGCCCAACGTAATTTTTACGCCGTCGCGCTCCCAGGTACCTTTCTTCCCGATCATGCACAGGCCCCAGAACATGGTTGAGGCAACTTGACCAAACGTGGCTTTTTTGCGGGGCGGTACTGAAGATGTGAGATCAGCTTCACGGACGAGTTTGTGATTTTCAGTGTTCAAGCCAGTTCCGGTTATGCTTTGATTCACTAACCCGGGTGGCGGCGCCGCACGACGGCGATAATCTTCGCCAGCCGCTCACGCGATAACGCATCCGGACGCGGACAAGCTGCGGCATCAAGCATCCAGCGTTCGATGTCTGCCGGCGTGGTAACGGTGTTCTGCCGGCCTTCCATGGCATTTTTCAGCGCGCGTATTTTCAGATGTTGCCGGGCGGCGAGAAAATCGCTGGGCGTATCAACGCTGCACGCAACCTCAAGGTTGAGCAGGATATCGGGTAAGCTTTCAACAGTAGCTTTGGCTGCCTTCGAGTTGGACGGAGCACTTGACGCGCTCTCTGCGGAAGCGCTAATTCCTCGAAACCTTGCATCCAGTTTGGCTTTCCAGGCCTCCGGCAAATGTTCAATGGCGATCCAGCGCGCTTCCAGGTCTGCGGTTTTTTCATCCGTGATTGCGCCGTCTGAATCTTGCGCAATCTCGCGGTCATGGCAAAGCGCCATTTTCGCAATAAGCGCATCGAAGCGTGCTTGCGATGCATGTACCGCTAGCTCGCCCAGTCGTTTAGTCGCTGCCTCGCGCGCGGCGCGATAGCGTGCATCCAGCTTGGCGGCTTGCGGCCGGGGTACTTCGGGTGCGGCACGCCAAGCGGCTTCGGCTTCTGTCAGCGCAGGTTTGATGTCGGGCGCTGAATGGGCGAAGGACAGCGCGACTACGCGCTCAATCACGGCTTCACGCGCCTTAAGCTTCGCATTGAACTCCGCTTCGCCGGCGGCGCGCGCAGCATCGCGTGCGGTAAATATTGCATCGGTTGCTGTCTTGAATGCAGCCCACAGCGCATTCTCGTCGCGCCGCGGCAAGGGCAGGGCTTTGGCCACGGCTTGCCACTGGGTTTGCGTTTTGCGCACTTTGTCTATGACGTCGCGAGCGGCCACGTCTGATGCAGCGAGCGCCTTGGCATCAGCAATGAGTGCTTCGCGCTGGCTGCGCGCCTCGCCATGGGCGTCTTTCAGCGGCGCGGCTAAGGCCTGTGCGGCTGCGGCATAACGCGTGGTGATCGCATGATCGCCCTTTAGCGCCTTGCGCGGCACGGTATGTTCCACCGGCCCCAGTTTGCGCCAGGCGAGCTGCGCTTCTTCAAGCGTGTGGGCGAGGGCGCGCCAGTCCGGCTTGGGGGTAACGCCTTCTTGCGCCACCGGAAAAAATTTTGCCGCCGCCTGGAACAAGGCATTGACGATCTGTTCGCGCTTGGCGAGATTCTCATTGCGCTCGAGTTTGAGCTTCTCCAGGTGCGCCGCCACCGGCACATAGGCCGCCTTTAATGCGCCGTCAAAGGTGAGCCACAGGGCTTGATTGGATGCCCCGCCGAGTTTATCCAATTCCTTCCAGCGTTCGCGCAATTTGTCGATGGCTTCCGCGTGCGTCTTGATGGCGACCTTGCCGGCGGCCTGTGCGGATAGTGTTTGCGCCTCGACCACGAGCTGCTCGCGACCTTGCTGGCCGCCCCAACGTTGCCAATCCTGCAAGCGCCGCTGCTCCGCACGCAACACCTCGACCCGTTGCGTGAGTGCTGCATTGATTGCGCCGCGCTTAAGCGCGTGATCAATCGCCGACAGCAGCCGCGTAAGGTCTGCAATGTGCCCGCCGGCATGCGCCGTTTCAGCCGCCTCAATATCGCGCTGCACCGCGCTCAGGCGCTGTTTATTTTGTTCCGTGCGCCGTTCGCGCTCCTGCGCGCTATGCACATCGGCATCGCGTTGCCGTTCGTGCGTGCTGGCATTGCGCCAATCGGCGAATCGCGCCGCAAG
>JANMXV010000617.1:0-2103 GCA_031381325.1 Betaproteobacteria bacterium
GAACAGAGGCGAAACCCGAGCCATTCGACCGTGCTGCTTTTCGTGGAAATTTAATACGGTATGAGACCTTTCGACCCTGAATTTAAGGCATTGTTCGAGAATGATTTTTCCGGAAAATTTGACGCTAAGTTAGGCATTCAATCAAGGCCGTTGAAATGACCAGGCGTCTCAAACAGCTCGTTGTGTCTATCGGGTTGCTGTCCGTTCAGTAATACGCCGATGCCAGTACACTCAATGCTCGCTGCAATGATGTCATCACTCAATCGCTACTTCGGCATTTTCATGTTGCAAAAGGAGGAGAGGTACGCGATACCGCCTGCAAGGTCCTACCAAACGACAATAATAAGGTGCTTGCAGTTGTTGCGTACGCTCCGAGTGGCTACGACTTTGCAACAACAAGCGACCCATTGCCATACTACGCTGCAGTTATCGGTCTAGGTGAAAACCGTGTTATCGCCTCGTACCGAGGTGGCGTTCTAGAGGACGGCGCAATCCAGGTAAGAGAGTACACCTTGAATTGGGATACTGCTCGATACGATTTGGCAAACGGTATCAGGGGATTTGCGCTTCGAGTCAATGGATTTCGAATGTCTGGCGGGATGGACGGCGGATTGGGAGACGATCTGACGTTGTTCGTAATTGACGGGAATAGGCTTAAACCCGTGATTGAACAATTGAGTATGCATGAGTGGACTTGCACCACAGCTTGCGTAATAGAGGGCGCGACGCGTGTTGATACAAAAGTGGTGATATCAGTAGCAAATACAAAGAGCAAGGGATTCTACGATCTAGTGTTGATTGCGGAACGTTCCAACTCATCAGAGGGCGTGCGATACCGCGCCAAATTCGACGGTTCAAAGTACCTACTCGATGGTTGGCTTGAAACGTGGAATAAATTGCGAGCTCGTTGATGCATCTTCGTGCAATTGACGTGCAAAACCATTCTGGTGTATTGACGGGGAAACGCCTAGGTGCGTTCGAGATCGGACGCGCAATGAAGCCTCGCGCCGTTCAACGCGGACGTTGAGGCCGTGTAAAAACCACAGCACGGATTTTTCCAGTGAAGTTACTTGTAAAACGGTCTCTTAGAACGCTCTACAATCGACGATCGCATCCTCGGGAGAGAGGTTGAAGGACCCCCGAAAAACATCCTCTTTCGCTCGCGAAGGGGTTTTTGCACAGCCTCGTTAGCCCTCGCTGAACCGGTTCGCTGTATATATAGCGAATACGCTATAATCTCGCCATGAACTGGAAAGTCACTTTCTACAGCCGTCAAGTCGAGGATGATATCCAAGAGTTACCCGCGAGTTTAGTCGCCCGCTTTGTGCGATATGCTGAGCGCATGGAGATTTATGGCCCCAACCTTGGGATGCCCCACACTCGCGCTATGGGTGAAGGGCTGTTCGAGTTGCGGCTCAAGGCCGCAGAAGGTATTGCAAGGGTCTTCTATTGCACAATCGTCGAGCGGCAGATTGTTGTGCTTCATCAGTTCCAGAAGAAAAGCCAGAAGACTCCGAAACGGGAAATTGAAATCGCTCGAAAACGGATGAAGGAATACAAACATGACTAGCGCACTCAAGAAATTCAAGACACGCGCTTTGGCGCGCCCCGACGTAAAGAAGGCATACGACGAACTTACCGATGAGTTTTCGTTTATCGATGAGGTACTCAGAGCCCGAGCTGGCTCTGGCCTCACCCAATCTGAACTGGCGGCGCGCGTAGGTACAACGCAATCTGCTATTGCGAGGCTGGAGTCTGGCACGCCGAAACATTCGCCTTCCATTTCGACTTTGCAACGATATGCCCGCGCGATGGGTCATCGAGTCGAAATCAAGCTTGTCAAGGAACGAGGGCTAACCGCGCGTTCGAAGGGACGCGCATGATGCTGCGCGATCTTCAATGCGGACGTTGAGGCTGTGCAAATACCAGGGCACGGATTTTTTCAGTGTAGCGACCTGTAAAACGGTCTCTCAGAACGCTCCACAATCGAGCGGACCGCCACTTTGCTCAATCTTTGAAGCGCTGTTTCGGAGAAGACTGACCGGCAGCTTCCGGTCGTAACCACGCGCAGCCTGTCAGGTCGAGACCGACCTTCTCATATTA
>JANMXV010000648.1:0-8903 GCA_031381325.1 Betaproteobacteria bacterium
GGGCTATGACGTCTGCGCCCGCACCCTGTTGACGCTCGCACCCGTACCCGTATCGAGTACTTACGGACATATCTTCGGTGCAGCAGCGAGCGCGGCTGCGCTGCTGAAGCTCGACGCGCGGCGCGTGCGCCATGTCTTTACATAAATTGCGTGCTGCAGATGTGCTTAAGCTTGTCGCGCGCCTGCCCGACAAAGAACTGAAGATGGTCAATGAACGCGAGATGCCGAACATATCCGTGCAGCATCTGCTGGCGCTCATGCTGGTCGATGGCACTATCAGCTTTGCATCATCACACGATTCAAGCAGGATCAAAGACGCGAAGGTCGTCGCCATGCGCCGCCGTATCAAAACCGTAGGAGATCCGGCCTTGACCGACCCGCTACGGCGCTGGCGTTGCGCGATAGAACTCACCTTAAAGGATGGCCGTGTACTCACGCACCAGACCCTGGCCGCCAAAGGCACAGCCGAAAACCCTGTCACCCTGCAAGAGGTACGGAAAAAAGCATTGGACCTATTGGCCCCGGTGCTCGGGCGGCTACGCGCTCATGCGCTCATCGCAGCGCTTTTGGAAGTCGAAAGTACCGCCAACGTTCGCGCGTTGCGTAAGCACTATATGAAATAGCCGGAACGTCAGTCGACGCGTACTCCGGTAGCCTTGACCACTTTGGCCCACTTGGCGGTCTCCGAGCGCAGATAAGCCGCAATCTCCGCCGGCGTACTGCTGACCGCATCGAAGCCCTGAGCGGCAAGGCGTTCCCGCACATCGGGCGCCCGTACAATGGTGGTGAGTTCACGGTTCAAGCGGATAACGATGTCCGGCGGCGTCCCCGCCGGCGCGAGCAATGCAGTCCAGGTGCCGGCCTCGAATCCGGGCAGACCTGCTTCGGCCATGGTCGGCAATCCGGGGGCGGTCACGCTTCGCCGCGCACTGCACACCGCAAGTGCGCGCAGGCGTCCGCTACGAACATGTGAAAGCACCGATGACGGCGCGAGCAGGACCAGACTGACTTCGCCCGCTATGAGATCGGTTACGGCCTGTGGTGAGCCCCGGTACGGAACATGAACGATATTGACAGCGGCCTGCGCCTTGAACATTTCAGCGGCAAGATGCGGCGAGCTGCCATTGCCCGAAGACGCGTAATACAGCTTTCCCGGTCGTGCTTTCGCGAATGCGATGAGTTCCTTTACGCTTTTGACCGGAAGCGACGGATGAACCACCAGAATCAACGGCGCCGAGGCCATTAATCCCACTGGCTCGAAGTCTTTTTCAAGGTTGTAATTCAGTTTCGGATAGAGCGCAGTATTGATCACCTGCCCTGCCGCGATCGTGAGCAAGGTATAACCATCCGGCACCGACCGTGCTGCCGCTTCAACACCGATATTGCCGCCCGCCCCGCCCCGATTCTCGACGACGAATTGTTGGCCAAAACCTTCGGCGAGCTTAGCGGTGACGATGCGCGCAACAAAATCCGCCCCCGATCCGGCGGCCAACGCCACGATCACTTTAACGGGCTTGGATGGATAGGCAGGAGCCTGTGCCTGGGCTTCTATGACACCAAGGGACAACAAAATCGCCATAACAAATCCGTTGGCGCAGCGGTTGGTATTGCGTAGACGTTTGGCGTGCATCGGTTGTTCCTGTGCGATTCCTACGCGGTGCGAATTCACAAATTTGATCTTGAAGGAGTATGTGTCTGGGCATGCGTGGAATTATAAGTCAGCCGGCGCGTACTCAGTGCGTATCAAAAATAGCCTGGTACTCGGCGATTTTCTCTCTGACGGCGGCGGTTTCCGCCGGCGCGGGATTCTTGCAATCGGACGCCGGCGGCAGCGCACCGAATTTCAGCAGGCACGCCATCAGCAACAGGCGCGCTTTGTTCGCAGTCAAATTGCTGCCACCGACGGTCAGCCCATCACGGTTGCGCGGAATAATGCCTTCAGCGTTGCCCCGTCCGACGCGCACTACCGGCATGCCGCAGAATGTCGCCTCCAGCAGCGCGGCGTCGATGGGGCGTGCAACTTTTGCATTGCCCGCCTGCCCTTCAGCGACGAACCCCGCCAGCGGCGCATGCTCCAGATTGCGTGCAATGCGCGCGTGGATTTCGACTTCGCCATCGCTGCTGGTATCAGCGCTGGCGGGCAGGTAGCGCGCGCTACGCGCGAAACGCACTTCAGGTAATGCCGCCGGCAACAACCAGCCGTTGTCATCCTTGACGCGCACCGATACCGGCGCAATCACACCAGTGACGCGCCGCACGCCAGTGACGCTTTGCGGCAGCTTGCGCAAATTGACCGAGGATTTGTGCGTATGACGCCGCCCAGGAACAAAAGTCATCACCGGCCCGCCGGGCGCATGGCCCGTGCTGCCAATGATGCCGCCGTGTCCGCCCGTCGCGGTGTAGCCGCCCGGCCGCGCATCGGCCTTTTGCACGTCACGCGCGGCGTAAACGAGTTGGTCGAGCACGGCGACAACACCCGCTGCGTTGCCGCCGTGTTCATCCTTCCACGCATCCGACAGTATCCAATTCACCGAATCGACGATGTTGCGGTCGCCATCATTGGCAAGACTGCCGTGCGGACGCTGCGATGAATTGCCGCAGAGCGGAAGGGTGGAGTCGATGAGCAGATTCATCCACATCAGTGTTTCTTCAAGATTGGGGCTGCCTTCCAGCCAGATGCCGCCGGCGTAGCGGCCGCTGTCCATGGCCGCCTGCACCTGATTCACCACGCGCGCCATCATCGCGCGCGGCGGATCGCGCCACAGATGAAACGGCCGGTAGTTGAAAAAATCGTGGCCCATGCGTTCGGGCGCGATGTCACCGCCGCCGATGTCACTACGCGCGCCAGCAGCGAGGCCTTTGGTGTAGCCGCCCGAGGGCACGACGCGCACAAAATCGTAGTCCGCGCGCGACGCCAGCAGATTATTCAGTCCGCTGGTCTCGCCCAATCCGAAGCGGTCGATTTCCTCAAACAGCCGTGACGCATCCGGGTAAAACGGTTGACGCGCGCGATGCTCGGGCGCACCCGGAAACGCCGTGTCGTCCTCCCACGCTTTGCCGCCGGCCTGCCGCGCCATGTAGGGCAGCAGGTAAACACCATCGTCCGGCTTCAGCGTCACTTCATACACGGGCACATCCGAATCAGCATTGCGCTCGCGCGAGAATTTTCCATCCGCTCCCAGATAACCGTCGGGCAGCGCATACAACTCGGCGGCATCGGCCTCCAGCGGATGCGCGCTGAACTGGCGCACGTACACGGTGACGGGCGCCGCCAACTGCTGCGGCCGCAGCGCATCGAATCGTAACGGTGTGCCATCGGTGTTCGCCAACAAGGGCAGGCCGTATTTCTCGCGCGCCTTGTTGCTGGTGACCAGCGGCACGGTGTTTTGCACCGTCGCCGTGGGGCCGGAAAAAACGGCGATGCGTTTGCGCGGCTGGTCTGACAAAGTTATTCCGGCTGGATGCCGGCGGCTTTGATTTGCGCAGCCCACTTCTTGATTTCAGCAAGCTGAAACGCGCGAAATTCCTCCGCCGTCATCGGGCTGGGTTCCTGCCCCAGTGATCTCAATTTGGCGGCAACGTCCGGCGCTGTAACCGCCTTGTTGGCTGCGTCGTTAAGCCTGGCGATGATGGCCTTGGGCGTGCCTGCCCGCGCGAACAAACCATTCCACACGCTGATGTCGAAGCCCGGAATTTCTTCTGCCATCGACGGAATATCCGGCGCCAGCGTGGAGCGATTCTTCGTTGTCACCGCCAGCGCTCTTACCTTGCCGCCCTGTGCCTGCGCGATGGCCACCGCCGAATCCGCGAATGTAAATGCGATCTGGCCGGCAATGATATCCGTCACCGCCTGCGGCACACCCTTGTACGGCACTTCCACCACGGTGATGCCCGCGCGCACTTTCAATTCGGCAAGGCCGACTTGCATGCCTGCCGACGCGTAGGCCGCCGACAGTTGGCCGGGGCGCGCCTTCGCGTGCGCGACGAAATCGGCGAGGTTGCGCGCCGGAAAATCGGCGCGCACCACCAGCATCAATGCAGACGTGATAAAGCGCGCAACCGGATCAAAATCCTTCACCGGGTCGTAAGGTAATTTCTTGAACAGACTCACATTCGCCGCCATCGCGGTGTTGCTGCCGGCAAGCAGCGTATAGCCATCGGGGGTGCTGCGAGCCGCTTCAACCGCGCCGATGATGCTTTGCGCGCCGGGCCGGTTGTCGATCACGATGTTTTGGCCCAGCGTCTGCTGCATGTGTTGCGTGACAATGCGCGCGATGGAATCAGGCGCGCTGCCCGCCGGAAACGGCACGATGAATCGTACGGGACGCAGCGGATAATCTTGTGCGCCAGCGGTCTGCGTGGCGGCGAAAAAGGCGAACACACCCAGAAATATCCGGGCAAATCTGCGAGAATTAATCATAATAAAAATATCCATTAAAACAATGACTTACAATACAGACTTAGATGGGATCAGCGGCAGCAGCACATACGGCCTACGCTCAGTGTCGAAGTGCAGCGTGATGGTACTGTCGAAGATTTCGGGTGGGCGATCTTTCGGATGTGTGTGCAAGAAAGGCCCCACGCCCGTCAGCGTGTACATCACGCCAGGGATTTCAACTGTCGGGCCAGGGTGCGCGTAGTCCTTGCCTCGCACCGCGAGGCCCAGCCGGTAGCCTGCGGGCGCTACGATGCAGGTCGGCCATATTTCAACATCAAGTTCGACCGGCTCGCCCGGATTTAGCGGCCACGCTTCATCGTGCGTGTGCCATGGACGGTACGGAAGGCTTTTCTGACCATCAATTTTGCGGTGCGACGCGCGCAACCAGCCGATACCGATGGGCACACGCGGATCGTTTGAGCCGCGATACGTGACTTCGCTGCCATCGGGCGCGAACAATCGTAGCACCAGAAAAATATCTGCATCACGCGTACTCGACGAAACGAACAACTTGGCGGCAACCGGCCCGGTAAACTCGGTTTCTTTTTCAAACGGCGGCGTCAAAAACAACAACCCATCGCCCATTGCCGCATAATCGATTTTCGTAGCTGCGGATGGCGGCATGATGGAGAGACTTGAATCGGCAGGATCGAGGTAATACTTCGTCCACTGCGTGCGCGCGAGCGGCCATTCGTTTTCCGCGCGTTGGACAAATCGATCCGGGTGACGCACTTGCAGCAGCACCGGCGGTTGCCGGTCCCAGCCGGTGTTCTCGCCTTTCAAGAAATGGCCGAAGAATTTCTTTTGCAGCGTTTCGCCGTACTGGGTGTAGAAACTTTCCCAGTGCCCGCCGCCGTGCGCTTCCAGCCATTTTTGTTTGGCGGGTGCATTCACAAAACCTTCAAAGTTGCCGCGCGTGTGCAAGCCCATGCCGCCCCAGTTCGCCGCCGACAAAAACGGCACTTTCACCTTGCTCCAATCAGTCGAATGCGCGCGATGCCCGGCATCGTCAAAAGGATGGTCGAGCACCCATTGCTCGATGTCGATGCGGTGCTTGGCGAGTTCTTCTTCCGGCAGCGTCGGCGGGCCGGCGATGAGATCGCCTGTCACGCGACTGCGCAAACTGCGCTCACCCACGCCGAACTGCGCGCGCTTGATGGCGCGCGGCACCCAATCCGTCAGGAACATGCTCATGATGCCGCCGTGGCGCGTGCCTTCGCGGTAAAAATCGCCCGCCCCTTCCCATGCGCATAGGGCCGTGAGATGCGGCGGCTCCAGACAGGCGGCCTGCCACGCATTCATCGCATAGTACGAAATACCATTCAGGCCGACCTTGCCGCTGCACCACGGCTGCGCCGCGCACCATTCGATGCATTCATACAAATCCTGCGTCTCGCGCGGCGACCAGAAATCAATCTTGCCGGGCGAATGCCCCGTACCGCGCGAATCGACGCGCACGCAAACGTAGCCGTCGGGCACCCACTTCTCCGGATCCACCAGCTCCCAGCTTTGATACTTGTTGCTGGAGCCTTCGAGCACGTCCGGGTGCAGCTTGACCAGCAGATTCCAGTTGCCGGCGTTGCCTTCCTGAAACGCAAGGCCCTTGGCATAAGGCCCGTACGTGAGAATGACCGGATAACGCCCCTCGCCCTCATCCAGCGGACGAAAAATATCGCAGCGCAAGACAATGCCGTCGCTGGCGGGAATGGGCGTGTCCCACTGCACGCGCATGCCGTCACGAACTTCGACTTTTTCGCCTATGCTTTCGTTGCTTGATTGCGCCATCGCTTTCCTGTTTTCTGTGCTTGCGACCTGCCTGCCCGCCATTGCACGGCAGCGTGCGGTACGGCGTCTGAGAATCCTGAACTTTAAATTTTAAATGGGTATGCCTATACCCTCGCCTTGCTGGAATTGCGAAAGTATAGCGCTTGAATAGGCGCAACCTGTAACCGGCTTTTACGTCTGCCTTTTTTTATGCCTTGGAAACTCAATTACTCCGAGCAAGCGCCGAACCGCCATCGTACGCCCGCAGATGGGGCAGACAGCCGCCATGTGCCTATTGGGGAAAATTTTCAGTTTGTGACGGACAACCAGAACTGTGCGCCGGCTTCCAGAGCAGAGATTATTCATTTAAAAATGGGCGCGTGTAATACCATATCCACGAGGGTATCGCATTTGCGCCCTCGTCAACATGGAGAGCCAAGGGTACCGAAGTCGATTTGTTTTTTTGAGGTTCAAGCGCAGACAGCAAGGCGTAAAGCCATTCTCTCAATTCTGACTGTGAGCATGTTTACCATGTCTCCAAAACAAAATCGCCCCACCAAGTGGCGTTTTTGTTTCTGGCGGAGAGGGAGGGATTCGAACCCTCGAAGGCCTTGCGACCTTTCCGGTTTTCGAGACCGGTACATTCAACCACTCTGCCACCTCTCCGAAGGGCGCGATTCTACCAGCGCACGCGGCTATCGACTAGCGTGATTTCTCGATCACTTTGACCCCACCCATATACGGCCGCAGCACCTCCGGCACCGTCACACTGCCGTCGGCATTCTGGTAGTTCTCCAAAATCGCCACCAGCGTGCGCCCGACCGCCAGACCGGAACCGTTGATGGTATGCACCAGTTCGGTCTTGCCCTGCGCGTTGCGAAAGCGCGCCTGCATGCGCCGCGCCTGAAACGCTTCGAAGTTGCTGCACGATGAAATCTCGCGATAAGCGTTCTGCCCCGGCAGCCACACTTCAATGTCGTAGGTCTTGGCCGACGAGAAACCCATGTCGCCGGTGCATAGCGTTACCGTGCGAAACGGCAATTCGAGTTTTTTCAGTATCGTTTCGGCATGCGCGGTTAATTGTTCGTGCGCTTCAATCGATTTTTCCGGTTGCACAATCTGCACCAGTTCAACTTTATCGAACTGATGCTGGCGGATCATGCCGCGCGTGTCTTTGCCGTACGATCCCGCCTCGCTGCGAAAGCACGGCGTGTGGCAGACAAATTTCAGCGGCAATTCGTCCAACGTAAGTATTTGATTTCTAACGAAATTTGTTACTGGATATTCGGCGGTAGGAATCAGGTACAGATCACGTCCTTCGATTTTGAACAGGTCATCCTTGAACTTGGCGAGACTGGACACGCCATTGGCGCAATCGCCGCTGACCAGGTACGGCGCATACACTTCGGTGTAGCCATGTTCCTGCGTATGCACATCGAGCATCAACTGCGCCAGCGCGCGATGCATGCGCGCAATATCTTTTTTGAGCACGGAAAAGCGTGCGCCGGCGATCTTGTTTGCCGTATCGAAATCAAGCTGCCCCAGCGCCTCGCCTACAGCTACATGATCCTTCGGCGCAAAATCAAATTGACGCGGCTCACCGACGCGGCGCACTTCAACGTTGTCGTCCGCGGATTTCCCATCGGGCACCGACGCGTGCGGCAGATTGGGAATGACCATCAGAAAATCATTGAGCCGTTTTTGCACGCTGTCGAGTTGCTGTTCCAGCGCTTTCAGTTGCTCGGCTTGCGCACTCACTTCGGCCATCAGCGTGGTAGCGTCTTCTTTTTTGGCCTTCATCTGGCCGATCTGTTTGGACAACGCATTGCGCCGCGCCTGCAATTCCTGCGTGTCGGTCTGCACTTTTTTGCGCTCAAACTCCAGTGCCTCGAATGCGGCACAGTCGAGCGTGTAGCCGCGTCCGCCCAGGCGTGCAGCCACGCCCGCGAGATCGCTGCGTAATAACTGTATGTCTAACATGATGTTTTTCCTACAATGAAACCAGGTTTTTACAGGCCGCTATTATCGCGGAGATTGCCGCCGCTCGCATCACCGGAATCATCCGGCGCCGCGCTTTTGCGGTGGGAGCGGTAGAATTCGGGCTTCCTTGAAAGGAGTCTACGTGACTGCGACCCGTGTATTGATCGCTGCTCTGCTGTGTGCATCTTTCACTACCGTGTCCTCACAGAATTACCCCACGCGTGCCGCGCGCATGATCGTGCCATGGACTGCCGGCGGCACCGCAGACTTGATGGCGCGCATCGCCAGCCAGAAGTTTTCCGAAAGCTTCGGCCAGCAATTCGTGGTGGACAACCGTCCCGGCGCGGGCGGGCTTATCGGCACCGAGCAGGTTGCCAAAGCCGCACCCGACGGGCTCACGCTGTTGCTGGCGACCACTGCGCCCAATTCGGTCGCGCCCAGTCTCTATGCGAAACTGCCGTTCGACCCGGTCAAGGATTTCGCGTCGGTTTCGCTGATGGCCACCACGTGTTACGTGCTGTCGGTGCATCCCTCCATGCCGGTAGCCAATGCGCGGCAGCTCGTGGCGCTGGCAAAAGCTCGGCCCGGCCAACTGACTTTTTCATCGCCCGGGAGCGGCACGCCGAATCATCTGTCCGGCGAAATGCTGAAAATGCTCACCGGCATCGATATGCAGCACGTGCCCTACAAAGGCAGCGCGCAGGCGATCGCCGATGTGATC
>JANMXV010000681.1:0-15518 GCA_031381325.1 Betaproteobacteria bacterium
GCTGATATGGTCAACAATACGGCGGTTGATTTCTTCGGGGACGCGCTCGTCAAAACTGCGGTTGCCGGCTTCCATGTGGAATACCGGGATTCTGCGGCGCTTGGCCGCGATGACCGCGAGACAGGAATTGGTATCCCCCAGAATCAACAAGGCGCCCGGCGCTTCCTTGACCATTACCGCGTCAGCCTTCGCGATCACAGCGCCGATGGTCTGGGCGGGCGTATCGCCTGCAGCATCGAGGAAATAATCCGGTTTGCGTATTGCCAACTCTTCAAAAAAAACTTGGTTTAATTCGTAGTCATAATTCTGACCGGTATGCACCAGCACATGATTCGTATGACGATCCAGTTCGGCAATCACCCGCGAGAGTTTGATAATTTCCGGCCGCGTGCCGACAATGGTCATGACTTTGCGTTTCATTTGCTTGTGCCTAGCGCAACAATTCGCCGGCTTCGCGGGGGCTGCCCGTGCCCACCATGAGTTTGTGCTGCTTGAGGAGCTTTACAGTGCCTGCGAGCGACAGAATATTGTCCGCGGAACTGAACTCATGCTTGAGCGCATTGGCCGGGCTGCGATTCTTGTCCGCCAGTTCGGGGAGCATCGGCCTGATCGCATAATAAGCGCCGCGCTTGACGCAGTGATGGATTTCCTCTTCGGAAACCATGATTTCATGCAGTTTTTCGCCGGGGCGTACGCCGGTTACCGTGGAGGGTATCTTGCGATTGCCAATTAGCGCCTTGGCAATATTAATCACTGTCGCCGATGGGGCGTCCGGTACGTAGATCTCCCCGCGACGGGCGCCCTTTAACGCGGCAAACACTGTATCCACCGCCTGATTCAGACTGAGCAGGAAACGCGTCATGTGCGGCGCGGTGATCGTAACCGGTCCGCCGTTGTGAATCTGGTCATGGAACAGCGGAATCACCGAGCCGCGTGAGGCGAGTACGTTGCCGTAACGCACGCCAATAAACCGGGTGGCGGGATTGAGCACGTTGGCGGCGACAAATATTCGCTCTTGCAGCGACTTGGTCATGCCCATCACATTGACCGGTTTGCACGCTTTGTCGGTGCTGATCGCAACCACCGTGTTTACCGGGTAACGATGCTGTTCAATGGCGCGCACGATGTTCAGCGCCCCCACACAGTTGGTGAGAATGGCCTCGCCGGGAAAATACTCGCATGACGGCACTTGCTTGAGCGCAGCCGCGTTGACTACCACATCAACATCACGCACCGCGGCACACACTGCCGAATAATCGCGCACGTCGCCAATGCGAAACTCCAGCACGTTCATGAAATTGCGGAAGATGACTTCGTCCGTGGTTGCTGTCTTGTTGAGGTACGCCATGCGCATGTCGTGTTGCTTGGCCTCATCGCGGGAAAATACGATGACTTTTCGCGGCAGTCCCAGTTCGCCGCTTAGAACGCGATGCACAAACGTCTTTCCCATCGACCCGGTGCCACCCGTAACCAAAATACGTTTTCCCTTTAAAAACATTTACTTATCCTTGGTTTCGGCTAGTTCCGCGATCATCGCATCCCACGTGGGCGGGGTATAGTTGAAGCTGCGCCTGAATAGGGTTGAGTCGAGGCTGCGATCACACTTAAACGTATCGTCTGCAACGATTTCGATTTGCAATCCGAGTTTATCGCGAATAAGCCGCAACAGATCATGCTTGTTAATAGGCGCACTCGATACATGATACAGACCATACAGCGGCGGCAAGTGCAGGAGTATGCGCTCGATGATACGACTCATCTCGAGCGTGGTGAATCCGGAGAATATGGCGTGACGGAACCCCTTGATCGGCGCCTTCTGCGCCAGGAACCATTCCAGGAGGCCGGTTTTTCGTGACAGCTCATACCCAATGATGGATGTGCGTAGCGTAATGCCTGGCGCTTCCGTCACTTCCCCCAGCAGCTTGCTGCGGCCATAGATGTCTTCGGCATCCGGCGTATCGTGCTCGGAATAATTTCCCCGGCGGCCCGAGAACACGCAATCCGTGCTCATGTTCACAAGCCGCGCGCCTACCTCCTGACAGAGTGCCGAGAGCTTATGTGGAACCAAGGCATTGATCTCGATGGACGGGATTCTCTGGCTGGCTTCGTTGCGCTGCTTGACGATCCCCGTCGCATTCACCACGGCGTCGGGGCGAAAATCCACCATGACATGGCGAACCCGTTCAAAATTTCTCACATCGACTTCATCATAAGCGCTGGCGTGGTGAAATAAATTCAGAGCGCAATAGTGGGCCAGTGTCTGGCGCAGCGTCACCCGCACCTCATGCCGGCTGCCCAGCGCCTGAAACAACTGGTGGCCCAGCATGCCGTCACCGCCGAGTATCAGAATCCGCATGTCTTGTTTCTATCAGTTCGTGCATCCAGGTCTCCAACTGGCCGACCAATTTTTCACGGTTAAAATGGTTCTCGAAATAGGCGCGACCACGTTGTCCCATCGCAGTGCGTTCGGCGGAGGTCATTGCAGCAATTTTCAATACGCACTGTGCAAGGCCTTGTGCATCCCCGGCATTTGCGACAAGTCCGGCGCCCGACTCCGCTATGATCCGCGCACCTTCACCATCAAGCGCGCCGATGATGGGACGACCCGCAGCCAGATACGATTGAATCTTGCTCGGTATCGTCAGGGCAAATACGGGGTCGGGCAGCAAGGTTACCAAAAGTGCATCTGCGCGGGAAAAAAAAGCAGGCATTTGTTCAGGCGGATAGCGGCCAAGCAGCTTGACTGTTGAGCCCAAGCCACGGCTTCGAATCTGTTCTTCCACCCAGAGCCGCATTATGCCATCACCCAGGATAATCCAATGAATTTCTTCCCGATCTCGTAGCTGCTGCGCGGCATCGAGAATGGTCTCAAACGACTGCGCACCGCCGATACTTCCTGCGAACACGATGGCGATGTGGCATCCTTGAATCTGGGGCAGCGGGTCTATTCCGCAGTGTTCGGGAGAGGGCTTATAGAAGTCCTCAGCCCAATTGGGGAAATATCGCAACCGTTGGCGGCTCGTGCCTCGTGCCATGAGCGGTTGCGCGAAAGCCTCTGATTGCAGCAGCAGCAAATCTGATTGGTGGTGTACGAAGTTCGCGAATAGGGCGGCCAACCGCACGAGCCATTTGCGCTGTCCCAATGCGAGGACCGTTTCAGGCCAAAGGTCTTGAACCCACAGCAAAACGGGCGCATGTTTGAGCCAGCCCATCAAAAGCCCTGGGAACCCAACCGTGATTGGCGAAGGTTCGTAGACAAGGATGACATCGAAGCGCCCCCGACAAAGCAGCGGACCCAAAATACAGGCTGAAAGGGCGAACGATAAGTAATTCATGGCAAGTCGCATACCCGCTGCCCTGCCTCTTGTTATCAGGGGTGCGCGAACAATTTGAATTTCCTCCCATTGCTCGCGAAGGGGACTGGAGAGACCGTATCCCGGATACAGACGACCTTCAGGGTAGTTGGGCATGCCCGTCAAAACCGTAATCGTATGGCCGCGACGCTTTAGATTCAGTACAAGATCATTGATCTTGAAAGGTTCGGGCCAGAAATACTGGCTGACTATGAGAACGTTCAATGGTGTTGAAGTGAATCCCGGATTTGCAAGTTGCAGAAAAAATTGCGTGGAGATCAAGCCTTTTCGAAGAGGCTGCGACTTTGATTCATCCGTCTATTGTAAGTGTCTATGTTCGTTCTGTCCGCGCAGGCATCGTGTAGAATTCACCCAATTGGGAGAAAAAGATGGCGCCTCGCTACCTCATCGTTGGGGTTTCCGGGTTTATAGGGGCTAGTCTGCGAGCCTTTTTCGGACCTGCCGATACCGTTGTGACCTATAGCACCCGCCCGGCGGAGGGCGGGATTTGTTTTGATGCCCGTCGAGATCGACTCCATGACGTCGTGCTTAAACATTACAAGAGCATTACCCATGCGTTTATTCTTTACGGGATTACCGGCATTGATGCGTGCGCCCTTGACCCGGATGGCACGGCAAAGGTCAACGTATCCAGCGTTAAGGAGGTTATCAGGCAACTGGTTGACTGCGGGATTACACCGGTATTTGCATCCAGCGACGCTGTATTTGATGGCAGTCATGGCTATTGGACGGAAACGGATACCGTCTGTCCCATACTTACTTATGGCCGCCAAAAAGTTGCCGTAGAAGAATTCTTGATGGCCGGCTCCTATCCCTATCTTATTGCAAGACTGCCCAAGGTGGTAACAACGGAACCCGGCGCCATGGATATAATGGGCTCATGGATGCGTGATTTGGAGCGCGGCGTTGAAATTCGTTGCGCGCGCGATCAGATTTTTTCCCCGATAGCAGTAGATGATGTGGTGACTGGATTGAGCGCATTAGTTGAATCACGATGTAGCGGGCTGTTCCATCTCTGTTCGCCGGCGCCCCTATCCAGGTTAGGGCTGCTGGGCTTGCTCGCAGCCGAGGTTCGCCGCTATCGCGCCATAGAAGCACACGTTACACCGTGCAGCATACGCGACTTTGATTTCGCCGAGCCGCGTCCACTGGACACTTCCATGTCAGCCGCAAAGCTGCATACCGTGCTCGGCCGGCGGTTTAAAGAGATGGGTGAGGTTTGCCGCACGGCGGCCGATCGGCGTTATGGTTGCGATGGCCGTTCTGGCATATCCACACAGGTGGCCGCGTGAAGGCCGTCATTTTAGCTGGTGGATTTGGCACTCGGATCAGCGAGGAATCCCACCTTAAACCCAAGCCCATGATCGAGATTGGCGGCAAACCGATTCTCTGGCACATCATGAAAATATACTCCGGATATGGCATCCGGGACTTTGTCATTTGCCTGGGCTACAGGGGATACCTCATCAAGGAATACTTCGCGAACTATTTCCTGCATATGTCCAATGTTACGTTCGACATGGAAAACAACAAGATGGAGGTGCATGACAATAGCGCAGAGCCTTGGCGCGTGACCCTTGTCGATACGGGCGAGAGCACTATGACGGGAGGGCGGCTGAAGCAGGCCGCCCGTTTTCTGGGAGATGAAGCTTTTTGCTTTACCTACGGAGATGGTGTTGCGGATATTGATATCGGAAAACTGATCGCGTTTCACCAACAGAATAAGGCGATTGCGACGGTCACCGCTGTGCAGCGACCGGGAAGATTTGGTGTGCTCAATGTCGAAGGAAGCCTGATCACTGGATTCGAGGAAAAGCCCAAAGGAGATAGCGGCTGGCTCAACGGCGGATTTTTTGTATTGTCACCAGCCGCTTTGAACTACATAGACGGCGATGACACAACGTGGGAGCGCGGTCCGATGGAGGCATTGGCACGGCAAGGCAATTTGGGGGCGTATGTGCATGCGGGATTTTGGCAGTGCATGGATACTTTGCGCGACAAACAATATCTTGACGAATTATGGGCGTCTGGCAGAGCCCCATGGAAGATTTGGTGATCAGCGCAGCGTTTTGGCAAAACAAGAACGTATTTGTCACAGGGCACACCGGATTCAAGGGCGCATGGCTCTGTCTGTGGCTGCGGATTTTGGGCGCGCGCATCACCGGTTATGCGCTTGCACCGCCAACTTCACCGAATCTGTTTGATCTGGCTAGGATCGCCAGCGAGATGTCTTCAATTAATGACGACGTGCGTGATTTGCCCCGACTGCGCGAGGCACTTACTGCTGCGCAGCCGCAAGTGGTGATACACATGGCGGCGCAGTCTCTAGTTCGCCAGTCCTACCTGGATCCAGTAGGCACGTATGCAACAAACGTTTCCGGCACGGTGAATCTTCTTGAAGCCGTCCGGCACTGCCCTTTTGTCAAGGTTGTGATGGTGGTGACGAGTGACAAGTGCTATGAAAACAAGGAGTGGGCAAGGGGTTATCGTGAGGAGGATGCCTTGGGGGGCTACGATCCTTATTCCAGCAGCAAAGGCTGCGCGGAACTCGTGACTGCCGCCTATCGAAACTCATTTTGGCAATCACGCGAGTCGCCGGCATGTGCTACCGTCCGCGCCGGTAATGTTATTGGTGGTGGTGATTGGGCTGCCGATCGCCTAGTTCCTGATGCGATTGCGGCATTTACAGCGGGACACCCTGTCATGATTCGCAATCCGGGGGCGTTGCGCCCGTGGCAGCATGTTCTGGAACCGTTAGCAGGCTATTTGCTGCTCGCTGAGAGGCTATGGGACGGGGCGCAAGAATTCAGAGGTGCGTGGAACTTTGGTCCTGCGGATGCGGAATCGAAGCCGGTATCCTGGGTGGTAGGGGGCTTGGCACGCGCTTGGGGCTGTGGCGCAAGCTGGAAAATCGATGAAGGCGAGCATGCGCACGAGGCGGTGCAATTAAGTCTCGACAGTTCCAAGGCGCGTGCGCAACTAGGCTGGCGGCCCAGAGTAACGCTGGAAATTGCCCTGGACTGGATAGTAGAGTGGCATCGCGCCTACCTGAAAGGGAGTGACGTGCGCACGGTGAGCGAAGCCCAAATCTTGCGATATCAGGCGTTGGCGTGACGACTGCGGTCGGCAATTGCAGGCATTGCGCCGCGCAACTCGAACACTCGTTTTGCGATCTTGGAATGTCGCCGTTATCCAACGCTTATCTTTCGGCGTCCGACTTGCAGCGGCCAAAAAAACTCTACCCACTCCATGCTTATGTATGTGAAAGCTGTTTTCTCGTGCAGTTGCAGGCGTTTGAAAGCCCTGAACAGATATTTGGAGACTATGCCTATTTTTCGTCATATTTTCGGACTTGGCTTGAGCATGCCCGCGAGTACAGCGAACGCATGGTTATCCATTGGCCTCTATTGCACCTCGCTGTGTCCGCGCGCGACGCTGGGTATGGCGACGTTGCTTTTTGATGAACGTGTTGCCGGATCAAAAAGTCATGCCTCAAAATGCTTAGGCCGCCTACCATTGCGGTTATTATTCCGAACTGGAACGACGCGAAATACATTCCCTGTTGTTTGCGTTCCATACTTGAGCAGGACGCCCCCCCCGACCAATTGATTGTGGTGGACGATGCCTCGACGGACAATAGCGTAGACATTATTCGCTTGATGATCGCGCATCGTCCCAGTGCGCAGCTTCTGGTTAACTCGGCCAATCTCGGGGTATATGGTGCGATTGATGTGGGATTACGACACGTCACCAGCGATTATGTGCTGTTCCTTTCGGCCAACGATTTTGTCCTCCCGGGAATATTTCATAAGGCCAGAAGTTGTATTGCACCATCCCCGGGCGTTGGGCTATGGTCGGCAATGGCCTGGTTGGTAAACGAGGACAATGCGGTGATTCGTCTGCATACTTCCCCAGTTATTGCGGTACAAGATAAGGTGTTTTCCGCGGACGAATGCATCAAGCTCGCCTACCGTGCGGGCAACTGGTTCACGGGTTCAACCCTCATGTATCGCCGGGACGCATTGGACAGTGCGGGGGGCTTTGACCCTGCATATGGGGGAATGTCCGATCTGATTACAGCTTGGATTGTTGCAAGTCGTTACGGAGCCGCCTATTCGCCGGAACCGCTCGCTGCTTTTCGTATTCATTCAGGCAGTTATACTTCATCGACCCTCTCGATCATTTCTTCCCTGGAGAAGATGCTGGCCCGGCTAAGACAACTCGGACCAGTCCTATCCCCGCGATTGTTCAGTAGCGCATTTGTTGATCGTACGATTTTGCGTTTCCGCTTTGCCGCGCTTAGAAAATCCGGCGGACTCACAATGCAGGATATTGCTGCCCACCTTGAGGGGTGGAAAAGTGTATTGTTACGAGGCATAAACTATGTTGTGCCCCGTAACATGCGTACCATCCGGATTGCTGCCGGTTTCCTGATCTTGCTGCCGTTTGATGTCGTGTCCACACTAATTTATCGGGTGTTGGGATGGTCGATAGTGCGTCTGCGTTTTCGGCAACCCGCAGTCGGCGTCGGCCGGCAGGGTTAGCTTTGCATGATCAAGCGCGTCGGGTAATATGCATTTTGCGGGCGTTATGATGTTGTCTTCGATAAACCGCGTCATGCCAGATATGGTCGCCTGCACCCTCTGTTTTGTCTTACGCAGCGAAAAAATACGCGCACAGTGGCAGTTTTGCAAAAGCCTCATTTGAAAACTCCTAAATTTACTTTAGAGGACTTTGATTCCCCAAATTTGATAGCCGACGGCGCAAGTTTTGGCGGTTGACTTGAAATTGTAGATCGGGCATTCAAATTCCATTAACTGCATTTCGCTGCATATCAGCCACACCGAAGCCGGGAAAGAAATTTATCTATGACAAGATTGATTTTTTTTGACACGCCGTTAAATGGCCTAAAGCTTGTTCAGCGTAAACCACTTGTAGATGCCCGAGGCTATTTTAGCCGTTTCTTTTGCGGGGATGAATTTAGCGCAGCTGGCTTAGAGAGCAAAATTTCACAAATTAATCACTCGTTTTCAAAACATGCAGGCACAGTGCGCGGAATACATTTTCAGTTGCCACCTTATGCCGAGTGCAAATTTGTAAGCTGTATACGCGGAGAAATATTCGATGTGGCAGTAGATTTTCGAAAAAATTCGCCCACATTTTTAAAATGGCATGGCGCGGTGCTGTCTGCCGCAAATCAACGAAGCTTGCTAATACCAAAGGGGTTTGGGCATGGTTTTCAGACGCTAACGGATGATTGCGAGTTGTTGTATCTTGTATCGGCCAACTATCAGCCTAGTGCCGAAAAAACAGTGAATGCAACCGATCCCATGCTTGATATTAAATGGCCGATACCTATTGCGGAAATATCAGAGAAGGATAAAAACTGCCCGTTGTTACCCTTTTGTTTTTTTGGAATTGATCCAGACGCAGTAGGTCAAGAAATTCTTTACCTGTGAACGTCTTTTTGACCGTATCGTGGCGAGCTAACCAGGGCGCGGCTGCGCACTCGCCCATAGACTGACCAACGAAAGCACGCGCGCCCCACATAATCATTCAATCTCACGCAGACAAGCTAAATGCAGTAAATTAGCGGTCGTGCATGTCGTAGCTTGAATTTAATAACTATCAGAAAGCGCCAGGAACCATGAATCCATTTGCTCAATTTGAACAAGAACGCAATGCCGACATTGCTGCAATGGGGCAAGACGAGGAGTTAAAGAAAAAGTCGATTGATTGGATGGTACATGCTGATAAGTACAAATACACCTATAACTATACCTGGCTGGGTCGACCGATTATCAAATTTCCAAGCGATATTGTGGCCACGCAACAGATTGTGTGGGACGCAAAGCCTGATCTTATTGTTGAGACGGGGATCGCACATGGCGGCAGCCTAATATTATCAGCCTCTCTATTGGAGTTGATTGGCGGGCCTGGCAAGGTACTGGGTATTGATATTGACATTCGCGAGCATAATCGCAGAGAGATTGAGGCCCACCCTTTGATGAAGCGTATCGAGATGATTGAAGGATCTTCTATAGATGACGCGATTATTGATCGAGTAAGAAAGGAAGCTGCAAAGGCAAAAAGGGTAATGGTTTTCCTGGATTCCCTGCATACCCATGACCACGTTCTCGCAGAATTGAAGCTCTATGCACCTTTGGTAACCGTCGACTCCTACCTGGTTCTACCCGACACATTTATCGAATATTTCCCGAAGGGCTATTATTCACACAATCGTCCATGGGACGTAGGAAACAATCCAATGACCGCACTCAGGATGTTTTTGAGGGACAACAGTGATTATGAGATTGATCGCAGGCTTTGCGACAAGCTCATGATTACAGAAGCGTTCGACGGCTATTTGAAACGCGTGCGGTAGGAGTCGTTTTCACATGCGAGTGCTGCTGACTGGCGCTACGGGGTTGATAGGATCGGCGGTTTACAAATCCCTCATCACCAATCATGACGTGATCCGCTTGGGAAGATCGGCAGGAAACTACGATTTCTATTTTGATATTTTGCGTCCGTGCAACAAGGCATTCCCGGCGTGCGATGCGGTGGTACATTGTGCTGGAGTTGTCGATGAAGACTTTCGCGATAGCGCCATGGAGCGATTCGCCTCTCTGACCAATGGCGCGGATATTTTAGCGAAAGCAACGACCAATGCCGGTGCCAAGCGAGCGGTTTATATATCAAGCTCGCATGTATATGGCCGCCAAGAGGGCACGATTGCTGAGACCAGTAATGTTAATCCACTTTCGTACTACGCTATCGCTCATTACTGCGCTGAGCAACTGTTCAAGAAGAATTTTTCCGGCAAAGAACTGAGCGCGCTCATCCTAAGGCCAAATGCTGTCTACGGCCCACTCGCCGATTTGAGCGGATTCAAACGTTGGGCGTTGATTCCGTTTAGCTTTCCGCTTGAAGCATGGGCATCTAACAAAATTACATTGAAGAGCTTGGGCACACAACAGCGCAACTTTGTCTGCTCCACAACGATAGGACTAGTAATCGCTAATTGGCTTTCAAGCCCAACTACGAGAAGCAATGAGATTTGCCATCCGCTTGGGAGAAACACGGAGTCTGTTTTTAGCTTTGCGCAACGGTGTAATAGAGTGGCCGCACAGATTACCGGACTTGATTATCAGGTAGACCGACCGGCAGAAGGACCGCAGTCCGCCACGCCATTTGAATACGCATCTACGACCCCTACTATGGAAGATAAAGATGCCCTCGACAATCACATAAAGGGATTGATTGGTTGGTTTTACGCCAACCCAGCATGGGCAAGAAAACAAGCTCATGCGCTTTTAGCCTAAGATTATTCTGGTTGCCCCTTTATTGTGCTAGCGTGATTGCAATCTGCATCCGTTGATCGACCTGCGCTCCAAGAACTTTAAATCTATATTAGCAATAGCTGCTCATTCCTCATGGCCTTTCATCATAAGGTAATCAATGTTGTAGCCGGTCATCTTAACCGCTTGACTGGCCGCGTGGCCGTGCAAAATCCTACCTATGCGCAGGATGGGCTCTACACCGAACATTGCGCAGAATTCATGGCAAGCGAGCGTTTTATGAATGCATACGCAGCGGGTGAGGCAACCGGCTCTTGGAATGGAGCACCGGTTCACTGGCGGGTCTATATTGCCTGCTGGCTTGCTGAACAATCCTCTCGATTGAATGGTGATCTAATTGAGTGCGGCGTAAATCGAGGGGGCATTGCGCGGGCCATCGTTTCATATCTTGACAGCAACCTCAAAGAAAAACGGTTTTATTTGCTTGACACTTATAAAGGCTTGCCTGTCACGCTCCTTTCGGAGCGAGAATCCAAACATCTTCCCACGTTCGAAACGCATTATTCCGACTCTTTCGCAGCAGTATCGAGTACCTTTGGTTCGTTTCCGAATGTAGTAATCGTCCCAGGAGTTGTGCCATACTCATTTAAGGAGATTAAATCAGAAGGATTTTGCTTTGTGCATATTGACATGAACAATGCCCGTTCAGAAATCGCGGCAGCAGAGTTTTTATGGCCTAAACTCACAGCGGGTGGATTCATGTTGCTCGACGACTATGGCTGGCAAATCAATATTGACCAAAGAACAGCATTTAATCGATTTGCGCAAGAGCGGAGTGTATCTGTACTGGCGCTGCCGACAGGGCAGGGCTTATTAATGAAAGCGTGATGTACAAAAAAGATGCGGAAAAGCCCTATTTCTGGCGGCCTAGAAATCCACCCTACCGCGTTCGTAAGCCCCAATGCGATCATTCAGCCCTCGCAGCGCGGGAGCAAAATATTCGTAGGCGCATTTACTCAAATCTATGACTTCGTCGTGGTCAAAGCGGTTGGAGGCGAGGGCGACATAGAAATGGGTGAACATTGCTATATCAATGCGCACTCGACGCTTTATTCCGGTAATGGCATTCACATGGGCAACTACGTGTTGATTGCGCCCGGATGCGTGTTGGCACCGACAAATCATAACTATCTGTCTCGAGCACTCCCGATTAGGCATCAGGGGTTTTTGCCCAGTAAGGGTGGCATCGTTATAGAAGATGATGTCTGGATTGGCGCCAATTGCACTATCCTCGACGGCACGCGCATAGGACGCGGTGCGATTATAGCCGCCGGTAGCGTTGTCCTCGGCGAAATTGGATCCTTTCAGATTTGGGGGGGAGCTCCAGCCAAATACATTCGTGACCGGCCCGATGAAAACCAATAGCCCAGCCGCAAAATCTTACGACTACGACAATGCAATTAGTGTTGTTATTCCGACGTTTAATCGCGCAGACTTGTTGGCTAAAGCGATAAGCAGCGTACAGCGGCAATCTTATACAAATTGGAAGCTTTTTATCGCTGACAATGCCTCGACGGACCACACCTCATTGGTCGCCGCAAACGCCGCGCGCGGCGACACGAGAATCAGTTACCACCGTCACGTGGAAAACTTGGGCATGCTTGCAAATTGGGAGTTTGCAATTTCCAAGGTGGGAACCCAATACTTTTGCATTTTGAGCGATGATGACCTTGTGCTTCCAGAGTTTTTCCAGGCCGCGATGCGGGAGATGCTGAGCCACCCGGAGATTGGACTGTGCTTCGGGGTGACTGCGGCAGTTGACGAAAAAGGCCATTCAATCGGTCGCGCGCCCACGGCAATGGCGCCGGGATACTATTCGGCAGGTCTTGGCGCCCCCGCAATGTTAAAGGCTCAACATCCAGCGTCTACCGCCACACTTTTCCGCAGTCAATGTGTTATTAGTGCGGGCGGTTTTGACTCCCAATCGCACTACCTAGCCGACCTTGACATGATGCTACGCGTGGCCCTTCGGTATCCCATAATATTTTTCGGCGAAGAGGTTGCGTTCCACGTAGCGCATGCCAACAACGCTTTCAGAGATGATTTGTGCTGGTACCCTGGACTACGCGTGTTGATAGCCAACGTAAATCGCTTGGAGGATACTGATCAAGCGCCACGAAACGCAACATTAGCAAATATTAGTTCCAATGTATTGGCGCCGTTGTTGGCAAATATGGTGATTCGACTGCGTGGCCATCCAGTGACTGTTCTTAAATCGACAGAATTCCGATTTGCACTTGACTGTTTGCGAGAAACCAGACATGTTGGAGCGGCAATGATGCGATTGCCGATTCTTGTCTTTCGCAGATTTGCGTCGATGCTGAAACGAGTGATAATTCGTGGTCTTTTCCCCATTAGCGAAAATAGGGCGACGACCCAGCGCCATCCTAGAGCAGATGATTATTTCCCGGCAGAGTGAGCGTAAAGAGGCGCGGCTCTCATGGATATTGGTAAGCTCCTATTTGGCGCGAGGCACGACGCTGTTCCTTCCTCTAATCCTTACGCCCTTAATTCTTTCAAGGCTGGGGATCGAATTTTACGGTCTTATTGGAACGTTTGCGATTATTCAAAGTGCGATAGCACTGCTGGACTTGGGCATTGTTCCAACGGTAGCACGAGAACTTGCCGTACTTCGAGGGCGAAACTCCTCCGCGAGTGAATTCCATAATACGCTTTATACTATTCAGGCGGTCTACTTCGCACTAGCGGCTATTGGTTTTATGATTGGTTTGGCGCTCAGTACTATTGTTGCAATTTACTGGATCAATAGTACCCAAATGGGCGCAAACGCTATTTCTGTCGCCTTTGCGATTATGTGTTTGGGCGCAACGGCCAACCTCATTAATGGGCTTTTCTCTGCAACGTTAATGACAATGGGCAAACAGTTGCAATGTAATCTGGTGTCAACATGTCTCCTCGTGCTTGCCGCCTTTGTTTCAGCGATAGGATTACTCTACTTTTCCTGGGGCCTGATTGAATACGTTTCCTGGCAAACCACCGCGTCTTGGGTGACTTTACTCATAGTTCGTCACTTGGCATGGAGGTCCATACCAAGACATACAAGCGCACCCCTATTCCAAAGCAGTGTAGTAGTGGCGCTGCGCAAATTCGCTACTGGTGTATCTATTACGCAGGTCCTTGCAACGCTCTCAATGAACATGGACCGCATCCTGTTGTCGCGCCTGCTACCAACTGACATATTTGGCTACTATACTTTGGCCGCAACATTGTCATCGAGTTTAATGGGGCTGGTATATCCAATTTTGGCCGTCGCTTCACCCCGCCTTACTATGGCCTTTCATTCCCCAGATGCAAAATTTGCCGCTAATCAATACCATTTCTACAGTCAGTTAGTCACCGCCGCCATCATTCCAGCGACAATGACAGTAATTTTTTTTGCAGAGCCGCTACTTCTCGCTTGGACACAAAATGCCGATGTCGTTCATTACGCGGCGACCCCGCTAAAAATCTTGGTTCTTGGCTGGCTTTTTAACGGGTTAATGTGCATACCCTATGCAACGCAACTCGCACACGGTCTCGTTCGACTTGGACTATATGGGCTGGCGATCAGCTTAACGTTCCAGGTTCCGGCCTTGCTGTTTTTTATTCCGCGCTACGGGATGGATGCCGCTGCATGGAGCTGGCTAATTATCGAGCTGTCTTTTTTTCTGATAGCCATACCGATAATGCATCGCAGAATATTAAAAGGCCATGCTAGCGAGTGGTATTTGAAGGATACGATTATCCCTGGGATTTCGGGGCTGATTGTCGTGTCTATCAGTTTCGTTGTTTTTCAGCAACTACAGCAGTTCTTCGAATTTGGCAGATTTTTTGTTTGCTTATATTTGGGGATATCCGCCTTCCTGGGTTTCTTGGCCACAGCCATTTCTGCAGCGGCGCTGCGTCCTATAGCTGTTAGGCTCTTTCGGAAAACTATCGGACAAATTTGATGGCGTTTTTCACAGCATTAATTTTGCACGGAGATTCACTGTGCCACGATGTGAATGGCATCGATATGCCTGGCATCCCGAACGCATTGGGACAATGAGCGGCTGCAAATCAGCACGAGCGGACGCATTCGCGTGAAGACATAATACAAAGACATTGGGCGAACGCATTAATGGACAGCGACAATACGGAAGTTTGGGCGAATCATACATTGGTGATCCCAACTTATAATCGAGCGGATCACCTGCGGAAACTAGTACTGTACTACCGAAATAAAGCGCCTTCCATGCGCTTACTGGTTGTCGATTCAAGCCGGCCCGAAATTGCGCGACAAAACGGCGTAGCGCTTGCCCATTTTGGCGGGGCGGTATCTCATAGGGTATACCCGCAAGATATGATGTTTGTGCGAAAATTAAACGAGGGCCTCGCCTTTGTTCAAACGCCGTATGTGTCATTCTGTGCTGATGACGATGTTGTGTTCCCCACGGGCATACGTTCTTCCGTTTCCTTCTTGCATCGCCACCCGTCGTATGCGAGTGCGCATGGCATTTACTTGAACTTCCAAACACGCGGACAGGATATTCATATCAATGCGGAATATACCGGCGCCAGCATAGAAGCAGAAAATCCCGGTGCGCGACTTTTCAAATTGTGCCAACGATACGAGTCACTGTTCTATGCTGTATTTCGCACTCCTGAGGCGCGAACCATTTATTCCTCTCTTGTAACGATTTCCACTACGCTTTATCAGGAACTGTTCCAGTCAGCATCCACGCTGATTCGAGGCAAGGTTAAGCGCCTGCCGATAGTGTATGCAGCGCGACAATCAGGCCCC
>JANMXV010000362.1:0-2777 GCA_031381325.1 Betaproteobacteria bacterium
GAGGTGATTGTGCAGTCCGCCGCCGGCGGCTCATCCGACCGCAGCGCGCGCGTAACGCAAAAAATTCTCGCGGCCAACCCCGCGTTTCCCAATGTCAGTGTCAACAACAAACCAGGTGGCGGCGGCATCGTGGCGTTGCACTACCTGAACCAGCACGCGGGTGATGCACACTTTATCGCCACCCTGTCGACCACTGTGCTCACCAATCATCTGCTGGGCTTAAGCCCGCTAAGCGCAGATGGCATTTTGGGATCAGGCCTTTGCACAGTTGGTAAAAGCGCCCGCATGGAAACAGGATGTAGCACGCAACGCATGGGCGGAAGATTTCATGAACAGCGCGCAAACGCTGCGGCATCTGGAAAGTGAAACTGAAAGTCTACACAAGCTGTTGTTGGAGTTGGGCGTGGTTGCGCGTTAAAACGAAACAAAAAATGCGAAGATAAATCATGTTTAAAAACAAATGCTTGCATTATATTTCCGCGCTAGTAATGGGTGCCACAGCAGTATTGAGCATGGCGCTTTCGCAATCCGCGCACGCGCAAGCGTGGAAGCCCAGCAAAACGGTGGAACTGGTGGTCGGCTCCGCGCCCGGCGGCTCGCCCGATGTGATGGCGCGCGTGGTGCAGAATATTTTTCAGAGCACTGGCCTCGTGCCGAGTTCGGCGGTGGTCAACAAACCCGGCGCCGCCAACACCATCGGCTGGGCATATCTCAATCAGCACACCGGCGACGCGCATTACATCGCGACGATCTCGCCGGCGCTGATCGGCAACAAATTGATGGGCACCTCGCCGTTGACCTATACGCATTTCACGCCGCTCAACATACTGGCGCGCGAGTTCGTGGTGCTTGCCGTCAAGGCCGATTCGCCGATCAAGACGCTCGCTGATCTTACCGCGCGCATGAAAAAAGACCCGCAGTCGCTGAGTTGGGCGTTCGCCACCGCGCGCGGCAATCACAATCACATCGTGATGAGCCTGTATCTGAAATCTGTGGGTGTCGATCCGGGGAAAGTAAAAACCGTGGTGTATCCGGGCGGCGGTCCCGCATTGACCGCAATGCTGGGCGGGCACATCGATGTTTATGTAGCCAGCCCGCGCAGCATGTTCCCGCTGCAAAAAGAAGGCCGCGCGCGTATCCTCGGCATCTCCTCCGCCGAACGCCAGACCGGCGCGCTGGCGGAATTGCCCACGTTGAAGGAGCAAGGCAGCAACGCGGTGTTCTATACCTGGCGCGGCTTCATGGGACCGAAGGACATGAAGCCGGCCGAAATCGCGTATTGGGATGCGACTTTCGAGAAGCTTGCGAATAGTCCGGAGTGGCGCACGGAAACCGAAAAACAATTCTGGAATCCGAACTATTTGCTGAGCGTGGCGTTCACGAAACAGCTTGAGATCGAGCTGGAGCAAACACGTGTCATTCTGACTGACTTGGGGCTGATTGCACCGGGGCGATAATTGATGTTGGGTGGTGGTGGTTTTTGCTATGCTGCGCCCACGGAAACTTTGTAATTACTTGAGGTCGATATGACAGATTTACATTACCTAACCGTCAGCGAGACGGCTGAACTGATTCGTACCAGGAAGCTTTCGCCGGTGGAACTCACCGAAGCGTTGCTCGCGCGCATCGTCACCTATCAGCCGCAACTCTCTGCGTTCATCACCGTTACTACGGACCTTGCACGAACGCAAGCAAAGCAGGCCGAGCAGGATATCGCGCGAGGCAACTATCGCGGCCCGCTGCACGGCATACCGTTTGCGCTGAAGGATATTTACAACACCCAGGGCATCCTCACCTCCGGCGGATCAAAGGTCGCCATCGACAACATCCCGACTACGGATGCGGCCACAACACGCAAGCTGCTGGATGCGGGCGCGATTCTTCTCGGCAAACTGCAAACGCATGAATTCGCGCACGGCGGGCCGTCGTTTGACTTGCCGTGGCCGCCCGCGCGCAATCCGTGGAATCTCGCGCATTTTTCCGGCGGATCATCGAGTGGTTCGGGTGTGGCGCTTGCAGCGGGCTTGACGCCTGCCGCGTTAGGTTCCGACACCGGCGGCTCGATCCGCGGGCCGGCATCGCACTGCGGCATCACCGGATTGATGCCGACCTACGGACTGGTGAGTCGCGCCGGCGTTATCCCGAATTCATTCACGTTTGATCATTGCGGCCCGATGGCGCGCACTGCGGAAGATTGCGCGATTCTGCTGCAAGCGATCGCGGGCTACGATCCGCGGGACGCCGGCAGTACCGAACAGAAAATTCCCGATTACCGCGCGTCAATTAAAAGCTTCAGCGCCAAGGGTCTCAAAGTCGGCGTGCTGCGCCACTACTGGGAAGAAGACCTGCCCGCGCACGAAGATTTGCGGCACGCCATGGAAGAAGCGATCAAGACCTTCAAGCAACTGGGCGCGACGCTCGAAGACTGCCGTGCGCGACCCATGAAAGATGGCTTTGATGTGAAGATAATTATCGCCGAGAGCGAAATCTATTCGATACATCAAAAAGACCTGATCGCACGGCCCGGCGACTTTGGCCGCGATTTTCTGGGACGCGCGCTGCCGGCGTGCTTGTTTCAGGCCAGCGATTACGTGCAGGCGCTGCGCGAACACCGGCGTTATATCGCCGACATGCAACCGCTGTTGAAGCAATACGATGTGCTGCTGACGGCGGGTTTCGGCCCCGCGCCTCGCTTCGAGGATTACCGCGTCACCAATTTCTGGCGCAAATCCAACGCGTTTACGCCGTCAAACTCGGCGCGCACCCCGGCGCTGGTG
>JANMXV010000698.1:0-1606 GCA_031381325.1 Betaproteobacteria bacterium
CGAAGAGATCGAGGAAGGCAAACCGCTGCGCATCGTGCGCGATGAGGATTGTGATTACATCGGGAAGGCGGAGCGGCCTGTACCCAAACGTAACGCGTAACACGCTGACACCAAATGTCTCCGCGGGATTCCTTCCCCTTCAGGGGGAAGGTTAGGATGGGGATGGGGTTACCACGCTGGCTTTTCGCGCAACCCCATCCCCACCCTAGCCCTCCCCTTGAAAGGGAGGGAACGGAGAATCCGCCGCGTGAGTTTTGTGATTCATACGTTTCTGCATACGAGGAATAGACTGTGAGCGACGACAAAATCAAGTAGTGGTAGGGTGCGCATCGCGCACCGTCCACCGTCGTAACCACGTGCGCAATGCGCACCCTACAAAACTTTTGGATCAGGATTAACTATGAGCGACGACAAAATCAAGTGGGATCAGGTCAATAAATGGGTGGCGCGCGCCGGCCTCAAGACCACCTGGAAGCCCTACGGCATGCCCGAAGTGCTGGACCCGTTCAGCAGCCAGTTCGCCGACATCGACCCAATGCCGAAGTGGGACATTCCGCAAAAGGTAATGATCTCCACCACCATCACCGGTGCGTTCTTCAGCAAGCGCAGCAATCCGAATCAGCCGATCACGGTGGACGAAATCCGTGATTCCGCCGAGGAGTGCATCAAGGCCGGCGCGCCCAACGTACACATCCACGTGCGCGACGACGGCGGCTTTAACGCCCTCGACCCGCAGCGCTTTCATGACGTGATCGCACCGCTGAAGAAAAAATACCCCGACGTAATGTTTGATGGCTGCCTTGTCGCAGTGACCGACGAAGAAAGCGCAGTCATGGAATCCACCATGAAAATGGGCCTGTTCGACGCGCTGCCGGTCAACACCACGGCGATCTGCTGCGGCGACAGCATGTTTTTCAAAGCGCCGCATGTGGTGATCAAGAAAGCGCAACTCGCGCAGGACAACGGCTGCAAGCCCATCATCTCGGTCTACGACGATGGTGATATCGACAATGCACGCCGCTTTCTGGTCGAAAGCAAACTGCTTAAGCCGCCGTACTATTGGCTGATCCTGCCAGCCCTGCCCGGCTGCAGCCCGATGCACAATCCGCAGCAGATGGTCGATGGGCTGATGCGCATGGTGCGCACTATCCGCGACATCGATCCCGACTGTTTCATCCTCGTGTGTGCTGCGGGACGCGCCAGCACCTATCTTGCAACGTTCGCGATGCTGCTCGGATTGCATGTGCGCGTGGGCATGGAAGATACCCTATGGCCGTATCCGCATCGCGACGACATCATCAAACGCAATGTTGATTGCTTTTTGCAGATGAAACAGATCGCACAGTTATTGGGTCGTGACCTGATGACTCCTGCCGAATACCGGCAGGCGCTGGGCATGCCCGCAAAAACTGTTGATGGAGCAAAGGCTCATGGCTAATGATTTCGATGGCAAAGTGGCGTTGGTCACCGGCGGAGGACGCGGCCTCGGCCAAGGCGCCTGTGTAGAACTCGCCTCGCGCGGGGCGCTGGTCGCGGTGGCCGACCGCAAAGCGGAGATCGCCGAAGAAACCGTTACGCTGTGTAACAAGACAGGCACAAGCGCAAA
>JANMXV010000701.1:0-32668 GCA_031381325.1 Betaproteobacteria bacterium
GCACCCGCACAGCCGCCGCGTTACGAACGCCGCTGCCCCGATCAAACTCCGCTTTACCGGCTGGTGCGAGAGCACTACGAGACGTTCGCCGCCGAAGTAGACAGCGCAAACGGTGGCGCGGGCTTGCCAAAGTTTGTCAAAGACGAGTTCGGAACTGCTGGCGCCGGTGTTGCAAATCATCCATCGTGTCATCCCTACGTTCCTCATCAAACAAGCGCACGTCAAACGCAAACAAGCCAACACAGGCGCCATCACCCTCATCCAGCGCTTCGGCTCTGCTGCTAATTTAACATCCACCTGCATGGCTTGGTGCTTAATGGCGTATATCAAACCACCGGCGAGGGCGCGCTCGTGTTCCCCCAAGCCGCAGCCCCAAGCCACTCACAGCTACGAACCCTGCTCGACAAAATCATCAACAGAATCCGAAGTTCGCGCCGAATGCCAAGCTCAGATCAAAGGTGATGCCGGTGCCCGCGCAACGAACAACAGCGGGCGAGGGCGATTGCTCGCACGCGCACAGCGCACCGCTGCGTATGGCGTGGGCGCGCTTGTTGAAGCGCGTGTTCGACATTGACATTGGGCGCCGCGTGTGTGGCGGCAACCTCAAGATCATCGCGGTGATTGAAGAGCCTGCGGTGATAGAGCGGCTTACGCACTTGGGGTTGGCAGCGCAGCCGCCGCCGCGCGCTACCGCGCGGCGGGTGGATTTGTTTTTGGGGGGGATTGATGCTTGAGCCGATGTTCACAACCAGGGAGCTGACGGCGCCGCTCGGCCTGCGCTCACGTAAGGGCGTCGATTGGGCGCAAATCAGCCGCTGCGGAACGCTTCGCAGGTCAAGATTTTCAGGAAAACATCGAGACTTGGCGAAAATTCACGCAGTTGACCGTTCGCCGGGCGCGGGATAGATTGCCGGTTGGTGAAAAATAGTGTTTAAATTTCCTATACTGCGGATGTATCGAAACGCCTGCGCGACGAGTACTGCATTGGTCACGCGACAATTCAGGTGGAAATTGATCCGGATCATGCATGCGCTCTTGCGCCGGACTGCGTGGTCTGACATGCGCGATACACTTCGCATTAAACGAAAAGAGGAGGAAGTCTGGCCATGATTTCTCTGCGGTACTCTACAGTTGCAATGCTCTTCGCCGGCGTCGCGGCGGCGGCGCACGCGCAGACTGCCGTGCGCGGTGCGGGTGTTTATCCGAACAAGCCCCTGCGCATCATTGTCAGCTCCGCATCCGGCGGGGGACAGGATATTACGGTTCGGCCGGTTGCGCAAAAGCTCAGTGAAAGCCTCGGCGTGCCGGTGGTGGTCGATAACCGCGGCGGCGCTTCCGGCATCATCGCCATGGACGTCACGCGGCAGGCCGCGCCCGATGGTTATACCCTGCTCGCCGCCGCCACCTCAATAATCCTGATCGGTGTCACGAAGAAGGTGCCGTACGACATCCGCACCACGTTTGATCCCGTGGTGCATATGACCTCGCAGCCTTACCTGCTGGTGTTCCATCCGTCGATTCCGGTCAGCACCCCGAAAGATTTTATCGCGTACGCCATGAGCAAGCCCGGCACTCTCACTTACGGCACGTCCGGGCCGGGCAGTCTGCACAACTACGGCATGGCACTTTTTCAGTCGATCACTGGTATTCAGTTGATCCACGTGCCGTACAAAGGCAGCGGTCCGGCGCTGGTGGACTTGCTGGCCGGCCAAATCAACCTGATGTTCACGAGTACCACATCGGGCGCGGTTCACGTCAAAAGCGGCAGGTTGAAGGCAATAGCGGTGACCAGCGGCGAGCGCGTGCCGGTGTATCCCGATCTGCCGACGCTTGCGGAAACTGTCGCGCCGGGATACGAGCTGGAGAACAAGTACTGTCTGTATGCGCTGTCCGGTACGCCGAAGCCGATACTCGTGCTCCTCAATCGCGAAGTGTCCCGGATCGTCAACTCGGGCGACGTCAAAGACAAGTTTGCAGCCGACGGCGCCAATCCCGCGCCGCCGATCAGCGTCGATCAGTTCAAAGACGCGTATCTGCGCGAAGTCTCGAAATGGGAGCAGTTCACCCGCAATACGAAGTTAAAATTATGAGTAAGGCGCCTGCAACTTACTCGCTCTGCGGCCTGCTATTGTTGCGGGCCGTGGCATTTCGCAGTTTGAACGACAAACTTAAGTTCAAGAGGAGAAGTAATGGCGGCCCCTGTACACACTTCCCGCAGCGATTCTGAAATCTCCTTTCTCGGCGCCGGTGATTGCGGTCCGGTCCATGGCCCGCAGGACGGCTTTCCGATCGAGCGCTATAGCGAACTCGTGCGGCCGACGCTGCAAAGCGTAGACCTCAGATTCGGCAACTGCGAGCGCCAGTACTCATCCCGAGGCACAGCCAGCGAACTCTCGCCGCACGGTCGCCAACCGCCCGAGATGGCGAAGATTTTCACCGATTGCGGCTTCGACGCGGTGACGATCGCGAACAACCACATGTACGACTTCGGGCCCGAGGCGCTCCTCGACACCCGTGCCTTGCTTCTGGAAAAAGGCATTGCGGTTACCGGCGCGGGCCGCGATCTCGATGAAGCGCGCCAGCCGGCGCTCGTCGAGCGCAACGGTATCAAAGTGGGGTTTTTGGGCTACTGTTCCGTCATTCCGGAGGGCGGGGAAGCTGCCCCGGGTAAAGCCGGCATCGCGCCTTTGCGCGTGACGACGACCTACGAGCCTCGCGGACCTCATGCTTCGCCGCGCGTCATGACCCGACCGGACGACAAAGACATGAAAATGATCCTGGACGACGTGGCAGCGCTGCGCCGTCAGGCCGACATCGTGATCGTCGCCTTCCATTGGGGTGTGATTTGGGTGCCGCGGGTGATCGCCGACTATCAGGTGATCGCAGCGCACGCGTGCATCGATGCGGGGGCCGACATGATTCTGGGTCATCATGCTCACGTGCCGAAAGCGATCGAAATGTACAAAGGCAAAGCGATCTTCTACAGTCTAAGCAACTTCTGCATGACCAAGCCCTTTCCTTCACCGAAATGGAAGGAGACGCCATGGGCGCACGGTGCGCTGCGTAACAGTGCCGACCAGGACGTGGCGTATCCGCTGCTGCCGTATGGCCGTGACGCAAAAAGGACGCTGCTTGCGAAGGCCGTGTTCGCCAAGGACGGGGTCAGAAGTGTTTCATTCCTGCCCATGATGATCGACAAGCAATATCGGCCCGAGGTGCTGCACGCCGGGGATGGACGTTTCGACGACATGGTGGCTTACATGGATTGGGCATCCGAAGGGTTCGATCACACGTTCACCCGGCGTGGCGACGAGGTGATACTCACGGAAGTCTAACGGACCGAGCGCGAGAGGGAGAGACATGAATAAGGCGAGCGATAGTAGAGTGAAGCACGCGGACGTGATCCAGTCGAAACTGAGCGGCTACGCGGCGCGGCTGCAATACGAAGACCTCGATCAGAAAACGATACACGCGGCGAAAGTGCGCGTGATCGATACGCTGGGCGCGCTCATCGGCGGCTTTTTCGGTGAGCCGTGTCAGGCTGCACGGGACGTCGCTGCCCGCATGCCGCAGTCCGCGGGCGCAACCGTGATCGGCACGCGTCTAACCACGGCGCCCGATGTTGCTGCGTTCGTGAACGGAACGACTGCGCGTTACGTCGAGATGAATGACGTGTATCACTGGCCGGGCAGCAGCGGCGGGCATCCGAGCGACGTGCTCGCGCCCGTGCTTGGCGTCGCGGAGTACGTGCGTGCAAGCGGCAGGGATTTCATTTTGGCCGTCGTGCTGGCGTATGAAATTTATCTGCGGATGTCCGACGCGATTCGCACGCCCGGCTTCGACTGCACGAATTTCTGTTGCATGGGCAGTGCGCTGGGTGCAGGCAAGGTGCTGCGCTTGTCGCCCGAGCAGCTCGCGGAGTGTCTCTCGATGGCGGTGGTGCCCAACAACGCGCTCAATCAGGCGCGCACGGGGCATCTGTCGATGTGGAAAGCGGTGGCTGCGGGGCAGGCCGGGCGTGCGGGTGTTTTTGCGGCGCAGCTCGCTGCAGCCGGCATGAAGGGGCCTCAAGCGCCGTTCGAAGGCAAGGCAGGCTGGTGCAATCACGTTGCCAGGCAGCCTTTCTCGCTCGATGTCTTTGGCGGGCGCGGCACGCCTTTCAAGATCGGCGACACGCTGATCAAGCCGCGCGCTTCATGCGCGACCACGATTTCATCGATCCTCGCTGCAGAAAAAGCAGGCGCAAATCTTGCGAGCGTCGAGCAGATCGAAAAAGTCACCGTTGAAGTCTACGAGCGGGCCAAGATCGGCATGGGGACGGGTGAGCACCACTGGAATCCGGACTCGAGGGAAACCGCCGACCACAGCATTCCCTATGTCGTAGCCGCTGCACTCATCGACAAGCGCATCACGCCGCTGTCTTTCGGGGATGCGAGACTATGGAGTGCTGAGCTGCGCGCGCTGCTGCCGAAGATCGAGGTGGTGACCAACGATGAGTTCACCACCGCGTATGAGCGGGTGCCCGTGCAGCATTGCACGCGGGTGACGCTGGTGCTGCGCAGCGGAGAGCGCTGCGTCGGCGAGGCCGGCGGCGATAAAGGCGATCTGTCGCAGCCCAAGACGGATGCGCAGATCGAAGAAAAATTCCGCGCGCTCGCCGAAGGGGTGCTTGGCGCCAAGCGTGTCGATGCCGCTCTCGGCGCGCTATGGAACCTCGAAACCGCAGATGACGTCTCGCAAATTCCACCTCTGCTGGTCTTCGCATAATCTGGCTGTGGGGAGGTGAATTGGAGCAACCGACAAGGTTGCTGATCTGGAGGGCTGCAAATCCCATTGCCTTCAATTGCTTGGACAGGGACTCTCGGCGCTGTATGTGCGTGCGTCCCGGCTCTTCGAAGAGCTTAACCTGTGTCACGCCGATGGCAGCTTTCGCAAGCGGCTTGCCGCCATCGCCAAGGTGAGCCTGCTGGTAATCGGACGGGTATTTGCCGGGGCCGACGGGTTGGTTCGGCTTGTGCTCGTGAAAGCGTGCTGACTAGGCGAAACTCAGACACCGCAGAACGCTTCGCGGGTCAAGATTTTGAGGAAAACAGCGGAGCTTGGCGAATATTCACGCGATTGACTGTTCGCCGGGTGGAGGATAGATTGCCGTTGGTGAAAAATAGTGCTTGAAATTCCTATACTCATGGTACAGTAGATAAAAATATGTTTAAAAACATATACTTATACATACTATCGATACTAAGTTTGCTGATGATGAGCCCCTGCGCCCAGTCGCAAAATTATCCCGCGAAGCCGGTGCGCATGGTCGTCGGTTTTGCGCCGGGCGGCAGCACGGATATCGTCGCGCGTCTGTTGTCGCGCAAGTTGACCGACAGCATGGGACAATCTTTTGTGGTTGAAAATCGCAGCGGTGCATCATCCAATATCGCCGCGCAAGGGGTGGCGCGCGCACCCGCCGATGGCCTGACCTTGCTCTACATGACCAGCACGCTGGTGGTGAATGTCAGCCTGTTCTCAAACCTTGCTTTCGATTTGACCAAGGATTTTTCGCCCGTGACGCCGGTGGTGGATATTCCGAGTTTTCTGTCGGTGCATGGGTCGCTGCCGGTGAAATCGGTGAAGGAGCTGATCGCGCTGGCGAAATCGCGCCCCGGTGAAATCACCTACGGCTCGGCCGGCAGCGGCAGCGCCACGCATCTGGCGACGGAGCTGTTCAAATCCATTGCCGGCGTCAATATCGTACACGTGCCGTACAAAGGCTCCGGCCCGGCGACCACCGATTTTCTCGGCGGGCACGTGCAGGTGCTGTTCGTGTTCAATGCGGAGCATGTGAAATCCAACGCAAAAATCGGCCGCCTGCGTCCGCTGGCGGTGACCACGCGCAAACGCCTGAGTGATTTTCCCGCGCTGCCCACGATGATCGAGGCCGGCGTCAGCAACTATGAAGCCAGTGTGTGGAACGGCGTGCTCGCGCCGGCAGGCACGCCACGCGACATCGTGGCACGCCTCAACACCCAAACCGCGCAAGCCATCCGGGAACTCACGCCAACGCTGGCCGAAATCGGTGCGTATCCGATGTCGATGAGCGCGGACGAATTTTCGGAGTTCGTGCGGCGCGAGGTGGGCAAGTGGGCAGCCGTAGTCAAGGTATCGGGAGCGCGCGCGGAATGAGTTTTCAGCGACCGTGGGTTACGCTCGCCAGTATTGCGCTGTGTAGCGCCCTGCCGTCGTACAGCGCAGCGCAAGTCTACCCCAGCAAGCCGGGCATCAAAGCCCAACAGGAGCCGTAATGAGCACCACCAGCCTGCACGATATGCACAATAGGCACAATAGGCACAACACCCCGCAAACGCAGGAGCCGGACGCCGCGCTCGCCATTGCCGCGCATCTGGCGCGCACGCGCTTTGAGGATTTTCCCGCAACCACGGTCGAAGCGGCTAAAGCGTCGATACTGGATACGCTGGGCTGCATCCTCGCGGGCACGCCGTGCGGGGACGTGATCGCGATCCGCAAGCTCGCCGCCGGCTGGGGCGGGCAGGCCAGCAGCACGCTGATCGGCAGCGGCGGCATGCGCCTGCCCGCGGCCAGCGCGGTGCTGGTCAACGGCAGCGCGATTCATCAATTCGACTTTGACGACACGCACGATCACGCGGTGATGCATCCGTCGTCGGCCAGCCTGACGCCGGCGCTGGCATTGGCCGAGGCGGCGGGTGGCGCCAGCGGCAAGGACATCATCACCGCAGTGGCGCTGGGCAACGATCTGTCCAGCCGTGTCGGTCTGGCCGCACACGGGCGTATGTGGGATCACCCGTGGTTTCGCGCGCCGGTGATTGGGATTTTCGGCGCGACGGCGGCGGCGGCCAAAATCATGGGCGCAACACTGGAGCAGCACCTGAACGCGCTGGGTCTGACGCTGCCGCAAGTGAGCGGCACTTGGGCGAGCCTGCATCACAAGGGATCGAGCGTGCGCTCGATCCGTGACGGACTCACCTATCGCAACGGCGTGCTCGCGGCGGAGCTGGCCCTGGCCGGTATACGCGGCGACCGCGAAGTATTCGACGGCCCGTATGGCTTTTATCAGGCGTTTTTCCGTGGCGACTACAGCCGCGATACATTGCTCGACGGCTTGGGGCAGCGCTACGAAACCGAACGTATTTCGCTCAAGCCCTGGCCCTGCATCCGCCATCTGCATACCGCGCTCACCGCGGTGATGGAACTCACGGCCCGGCACAACCTCGCCTTCGACGACATTCGCGAAGTCCTGCTGCACGTGGGCCAGGTCAGCCTCGACCGCTGCCGCCCGGTGGCGCTGGGCAGCGTGCCGGAAAACCATATCGATCTGGCCGGCAATATGCATTTTGCGGTCGCGGCGGCGATCCGCCATCGCGGCATTCCGCTGGCGCTGTATCACGAAACAGCGCTGGCGGACGACGTGATATTGAACGCGATGCCCAAGGTGCGCTACATCTACGATGCCTCGCTCAACGGGCACACCTTTGAAGCCGCACGCGTGGAAATCACCACTGCGGGCGGCCAGCATTACAGCGCGCGCTGCGATGTCGCGCTGGGACACCCCGACCATCCGATGACGCTTGATCAGCGCATCGCCAAGTTTGTCGACTGCGCCGCGGCCGCGTTGACGCCGGTGGCCAAACCTCAGGCGATGCAGATCGTCGATGCGGTGGCGCGGCTGGAGCGGCTCGATACGATAGCGCCACTGATGAGATTGCTGGCATGAGTGAATCACCAAACACTAAAGGCCCGCTCGCCGGCATCCGTGTCATCGACTTGTCGCGCGTGCTGGCCGGGCCGTACTGCGGATCGATCCTCGCCGATCTGGGCGCGGACGTGATCCGTGTCGAACATCCGACGCAGCGCGACGAGGTGCGCACCTGGGCGCCGGTGGTGGATGGCGTGTCGGCCGCGTTCATAGCGGTGAATCACAGCAAGCGCGGGGTGGTGATCGATCTCTCCAACGCGGGCGGCGCCGAGGTGTTCAAGAAACTCATCACCACCGCCGATGTGCTGCTCGAAAACTTCCGCCACGGCACGCTGGAGCGCTTTGGTGTGGGCCATGACACGCTGCTCGGCATCAATCCGCGGCTGGTGCATTGCGCGATCCGTGCGTTCCCGGCGGGCACCGCGGGCGAAAAATTGCCCGGCTACGAAGCCTCGATGCAGGCACGCACGGGCATGATGAGCCTCACCGGGGAGCATGACGGCGAGCCGGTGCGCTGCGGTGTCAGCGTGGTCGATCTGGGCACCGGGCTTGCGGCGGTGATCGCCGTGCTAGCGGCATTGCGCGAGCGGGATCGCACCGGGCAGGGCCAGTTGGTCGAGCCGGCGCTGCTGCGCACGGCGGCGAATTTTCTCAACTATCAGATTGCCGGCTACTCGCTGGCGAACGTGTTGCCGCAACGTTACGGCAGCGGACACCAGATACTGGCGCCCTACGGCAATTTTCAGTGCGCCGATGGCGCGGTGCTGATCGCCGCAGGCAACGACCGGCTGTGGGCGAAGCTGTGCGAAGCGCTCGCGCTGTACGCCGCCGCCGCCGGGAATATGCCCTACCCGATGCTGGCCCTGCGCATCGCCAACCGCGATGCGGTGAACAGCCTCGTGGGGGCGGCGGTAGCCGGGCGCAAGCGGCAAGATGTGCTGGATACGCTGATCGCGGCCGGCATCCCCTGTGCGCCGGTAAACAACGTTGCGGAGTTCATGAGCGACGCCACGCTCGAACCCGCGCACGTGCTCGACAAGCTGCGATTGCACGAAGATAAATCGCTAACGCTCGCGGGGCCGTTGTTTGCGGCAGACTTTCTGCCCGCGAACCGGCGCGAGCCGCCGCGCATGGATCAACACACCGATGAAGTGCTGCGCGCGCTGGGTTACGCAGAAACCGAGATTCAGAAACTGCGCGAGTCTCGTGCGGTTGGCTAACGATATATCAATATTTGAAAATCCTATACTCCAACGAGACTGTCCAACATGCCAGTAATCCCGCGCTGCCTTGCCATTATCCTGACGCTGGCGCCACTAGCGGTTGCCTCGGCGCAGGACTATCCACGCCGCCCGATCAAGGTTTTAGTGCCGTACGCGCCCGGCGGTGCAACCGATACGGTTTCCCGCATAGTGGCGCCCGCCATCTCCGAAATTCTGAAGCAATCGATGGTGATCGAAAACCGTACGGGCGCGTCAGGCAACATCGCGGTCGAACTCGTGGCGAAGGCCGCGCCGGACGGGTACACACTGTTGATGGGCACGGTCTCCACCAACACCATCAACCCCGCACTGTTTGCGCACGTGCTCAAAGTGGATCCCCTGCGCGATCTGACAGGGATCAGTCTGGTTGCCGCGATTCCCAACGTCCTGGTGTCGGCGTCGCATTTTCCGCCCAATTCGTTGCGCGAGGTGATCGCGTATGCAAAAGGCAGGCCGGGGCAATTGAACTACGGCAACACCGTCGGTTCGTTCGCGCACCTCGATATGCTCATGCTGCTGCGCACTGCGGGCATCGATATGGTGCATATTCCATCCAAAGGCGGCGCCGGCGACGCGGTTGCGATGCTGGTACGCAATGAAATTCATCTGAGCTGGATGAGCCCCACCTTGGCCGAGACTAATGTGAACGGCGGACGGCTCAAGGCCTATGCCGTCACGTCCAGCCAGCGGGTTCACTACCTGCCCAATGTGCCGACCATGACGGAAGCCGGATTTGGCGGTATCGGAAGCGACAGTTGGCATGGCCTGTTCGCGCCGTCCGCCACGCCCCGCGATATCGTCAACAAGCTTTATGCGGCGCTTGCTCAGGCGGCGGCGCAAGCGGACGTACGCCAGCGGTTTGATAAAGCGGTTATCCCGTTGACCCCCAGCAAATCACCGGAAGACTTCGATGGATTCGTCAAAACCGAGGCGGCCCGCTGGAAAAAAATTGTCAGCGACAATCGCGTCACTGTGGAATGATTCAACCTGCGCTGCGTGAGCAGAGCACGGGTAATCGATTGAAAACCACGCGCCATATTGCCGAGTTTGTCGCGGGACTCACGCTGGACGATGTTCCGCCGCACGTGATCGAAGTCGTTAAAGGCGGATTGATCGATGCGCTGGGCGTCGCTGTCGCCGGCACGGCTAGCGCTGCCGCGGAAGTGGTTACCCGTTGGGCGCGCGGCGCCGGCGGCGCTCCGCATGCGGGCATCATCGGCGGGGCTTTCAAAACTGCTGCGCAAATAGCCGCCCGCGTGAACGGCACCATCGGGCAGGCGCTCGATTTTGATCCGCCAACACCACTGCTGCCCGTGCTGCTGGCGTTGGGCGAGGTTGAGCAGGCGTCGGGCCGCGACTGGCTGGAGGCCTATATCGCGGGTTATGAAGTTCAATCCAAATTACAGCTAGGCGTATCGGCAAGGCACTATGAGCATGGCTGGCATTCAAACGCCGTTTTCGGCACGATAGGGGCAACCGCCGCCGCCGCGAAACTACTGAAACTCGACGCCGCGCAAACCGCCATGGCGTTGGGGATTGCGACATCCGAAGCCGGTGGCGTGCGGCAGAATCTGGGCACCATGACCAAGCCCTACCATGCGGGTGCAGCGGCGGCGAACGGCATCATCGCCGCCACTTTGGCGCGGCAAGGCATGACCAGCGCAGCGGATAGCATCGAGGGAAAGTTCGGGCTTTTGCAGGTATTCGCCTTTGATGGCGAATACGACGAGCGGCAAATTGCGGGGACCTTCGGCGCACCGTGGAATTTGCTGGCGCATGAAATCCGCATCAAACCGTACCCTTGCTGCAGAGCGGGCCATCGGGCGCTGGACGCCGCTATTTCGCTTGCGGAAAAATACCGTATTGCAGCGGACGCCATTGAGCGGATCGAATGCGAACTCAGCGCCCATGTCACGCAACTGATGGCCTATCCGTCCGCGTCAAACACGCTGGAAGCGAAATTTTGCTTGCCCTACTGTGTTGCGGTAGCGGTGTGCGACGGGCAGGCGGGCTTGCGGCAGTTCACCCAGGAACGGGTGCTTGATGCAGGCGTACAGGCACTGGCCGCGCGTGTCCGCGTAGCACATCCGGAGGGCAAGAGTGAATGGCAAACCGGGTCATCATTGCCTTGCAAGGTGCGGATTTTTTGCACCGATGGCGTCGTGCATGAGGCGAGCGCGGGCGCGCCTAAAGGCGATCGGGAGAACCCGGTGAGCATGCGCGACATCATCGCGAAGTATCGCGAGTGCACACGCGATTATCTGTCAGACGAGCATGCCACCGCCGTCTTGTCGTCGATTCAAATGCTTGAAACCCGCCATGACCTGCGCGCCCTTGCCGACGTACTGACATTTGGCATCCGGACTAACCGGCCGGCAACCCAGCGGTGAGCCGGGCCGGCGCGCTTACCACGAAGCGGGCGCCGGTCGTTTCAAGGCATAAGAAATGGGTAGTATGGAAAGTACCGGAGTCAATTTTTTTCAGTTCAGGAAGCGATGGCGCTCGGTGAAAAGGAAATCGACTCCGGTACCCTTTCCGCTGTTTGGTGAGCCGTTTCCAACGGCATAAGGTAAGTAGTTTTCATTCTGCGATTTGTCTTTACGAAGCTGTGCGAGCGCGTCTTCTTGTGGCTCAAACCCCGTGACTTTGCAAAGGCCATGCCTAAGCAATTCCTTGTAAGGAGGATCACCGTCAATGGGATTAGCGCCGATATCAATAATTTGAGTCGCTCGATCAAACTGCAAAATTGCGTGTAGTGCGTTTAGCATAGAGGCACTTTTTATTTGCGGTTATCTGCTTGCTGCGCTCGCAATGACTAATCGGATAGTTTCTAAACCCGCTTATCGAACACTCAGGAAAGTCACTCTGATTCGAAAATGCATTTTCATTGTAAAACAATGGGTTACATAAAACTACTCCCCGCGAGCGAGTCGCGCTCCACGCACGACTCGCCCCGCCGGTGGTCACCGTACCGGTAATGGTATTGCCGTTCACCGCACCGGCGTACTGCACGCCGCCCGCGCTGAAGCTGATTTGATCGCCGCGCAGTTTGCCGCCGGTTACCTGCGTCGATATGCCGCCGGCGTTGATCGATCCGGAAAATTTCTGAAATTCCTGCTTAAGCGTAATGTCACCTTGCGCTGATTTCCACGCGCCCTCCACTTTCGCGGGCACGATCCACAGCAAGGCTGTGCGGTAATAGCTTGAGCCTTCGCCGCTCGCCGACCTGCCGCTACCGTCAACGGACCGGCCCCGTACTGCTTTTCCCAATGCTAAACCAGCTTGGGCAACACTTCAAACTCGCGACTGCATTGCGCAAAACTCAGGTTCTCGGCCTTCTTGTGACGCACCACCTCGGCCTTGAATTCCAGCGTAAATACGCGCCGCTTCAACTGCTCTTTCTTGATACCGTCCAGTGCGTTATGCTGCTTGTCTGCTTTCATGATTTCTCTTTTGTTAAGTCCTCAACAGGAAGCTTACAGGATCAGAGGGATGATTAGAACATTGTGCGTTTTGTGTTGTGTATTCACTGTGACGTCTATCTTGGCGCAGGACTATCCGTACCGCCCGATACGCATTATCGCGCCGAATCCGCCCGGCGGCGGTTTTGATCTGATCGCGCGCGTGGTGGCGCAAAGGCTTGGCGAACAACTCAATCAGCAGGTAGTAGTCGAAAATCGCACCGGCGCCGGCACGCTGGTGGGCACCGAAGCCGCCGCCAAATCCACGCCCGACGGCTACACGCTGCTGGTCGGCGGGTTGAGTAACATCGCCGCAAACGTCGGTCTATACAAAAAACTGCCGTACGATCCGCTCGCGGATTTCGTGCCGGTGGGCATGGTGGCAAGTTACAGTTACGCGCTGGTGTCGCGCAAGGATCTGCCGCAGAAGAATCTGCGCGAGTTGATCGACTTCGCACACGCCAATCCCGGCAAGCTCACCTATGCGTCGGGCGGCGTGGGCACCGGCCAGCACATCGCCGCTGCGGCGCTGGCGCATATCACCGGCGTCAAAATGCTGCATGTACCATATCGCGGCGCGCAAGCCGCGCATCTCGATCTGCAAAGCGGCCGTGTTGATTTGTTTTTTGACAACGCAGGCACGGCCAAGCCCTATGTCGATGATGGCAGAGTCAAACCTTACGCCGTGTCGAGCGCGCAGCGCTTCGCAGGCATGCCCAGTGTGCCGACAGTCAATGAGACCGGCGTTGCGCAAATGGACATGGAAGCGTGGTTCGGCATCTTCGCGCGCACGGGTACTCCGCCCGCCGTGTTAAAGCGCTTGCAGACCGAAATGGCGAAAGCGATACAGTCGCCGGACATGGCGAAGCGTTTCGAAAGCGGCGGCGGGCGCGTGCTGCGCATGAGCGCGGCGGAAACCGATGTGTTCGTGAAATCCGAGATTAAGAAGTGGAGCACCTTAATTCGGGCGGCGGGGATAACCGCTGAATGATGAATCCCGGTGTTACCCGTTTACTCGTTCACCTGTTCACACGTTCACCGAACTTATGCGCGACTATTGGTTGAGCAAACTTTTTTTCGATCTGCAAACGCCCTCGGCGGCAGCAGAGTATCGCGCCGGACGCGAGGCGGTGCTGGCGCGCTACCCACTAAAGCTCGAAGTGCGCGCCGCGATTGAAAACAATGACGTGGCCACGCTCGCACCATTAGTAAATGCATACCTGCTACGGTTTTATTTTTTGGTGAGCGGCATGTCTGAAGAAGAATTTTTGCGCCGCATCAGAGCGAGCGGGAAGAAAACATATGGCTGAACTCGTCGGCATCCACGCGGCCAGCCACGGGCCGATGATCGTGCGCAAGTGGGATGCGTTGACACCGGCGTGCAAGAACACGATTACGACTGCGTTCGACGAACTCGGCAGGCGCATCAACGCCGCGCGCGCCGATGTGCTGATTGTGATCTCGCCCGATCACTGGGTGAATTTTTTCATCGATAATCTGCCGTCGATTTGTGTGGGCGTGGGCGAAATGCACGACGGCCCGCCGGAGCCGTGGCTCGCAGCATTTCCGCACAGGCAGATGGCCGGACACGCTTTGCTGGCACAGCATATCGTTGAACGTGCGTTCGCACGCGGCTTCGAGCCGAGCGTATCGTACAAACTCGCGCTGGATCACGGTTTTTGCATACCGCTGTGGAAGGCGGGCGTCAATCCACTGCCCGCGATCATTCCGGTTGTGCTCAACACGGTGGAGCCGCCATTTCCCAATGTACGCAGATGTTATGAGTGGGGTGCGGTGTTGGCGGAAGCCATTGCGAGCTTTGCCGGCAACACCCGCGTGGCGATACTGGCTACCGGCGGCTTGAGCCATTCCATTGGTGAAGCCACCATGGGCGCCATCGACGAAGCGTTCGATCGCGAATGCCTGCAACACTTCGCGTCGGGTAATCGCGACGCGCTGTTTACATTTCTCGATCAACGCATGGCGGCTGCGGGCAACGGCGCGGCCGAAGTGCGCAATTGGCTGGCCGCCCATGGTGCTGCTGGCGCCAGTGGTACGGACGGCGCGCACGGCTTTGATTTGATTCACTACAGCGCGCTGCCGGAGGTTTACGTCGGCTGTGGTTTTGCGTCGTGGGGTATCGTGAGCCATTAAATAATTAAATAAAAACAATTAGTTACGATGATTTTGCATGAGTGATTCACTACGGTATCTGAAAACAAGGGTGAGCGATGATGAGCATTCCTGAATCCGGCGGGCCGGTCGCGGCCGAGTTATTGGCGGACCTGGCTGCAGCCGGCCGCATCCTGGTGGCGCAAGGCGTGATGGACGGCTTCGGCCATGTCTCGCTGCGTCACCCCCGCGCGCCCAACCGCTACTTCATGGCGCGCTCTATCGCGCCGGCACTGGTGACGCCCGGCGACATCATCGAATACGACCTCGATAGCAGTCCTTGCAACGCCAATGGCCGCGGCAGCTTTCTTGAACGCTTTATCCACGGCGAGATATACAAAGCGCGCCCCGACATCCTGTCGGTGGTGCATAGCCATTCGCCATCGGTGATCCCGTTCGGGCTGGTTAACGTGCCGATGCAGGCGATGTTTCACAACGCGGCATTCCTTGCGGCGGGCGTGCCGGTGTTCGACATTCGCGAAAAATTCGGCGCCACCGACATGCTGGTCGGCAACGGCGCGAAGGGCGTGGCGCTCGCCGAAGTCATGGGCAAAAAGGATATCGCGCTGATGCGCGCGCATGGCAGCGTGGCGTGCGGGCCAACGTTGCAAACAGCGGTGTTCCGCGCGGTCTACACCGAGGTCAACGCGCGTATTCAGCACTGGACGCTCGCGCTCGGCGGCGGCGCGTCATTGGCGGCACTCAACAGCGAGGAAGGCCGGCTTGCCGATGCGGTTAACCAGACTGCCGGGATGCGCGCGTGGGACCTTTGGCGCAGTCAGGTGCGTGTGCAGGCGGGGTGGTAACGACGGGTGAATAACGACTGACAGGAAAGGAAGAACATCATGACAGAAGCGGATCAACTCAAACAACAACTCGTAGACTGCATACGCATGCTGGAGCAGTCGGACATCATCGACTACAACGGCCACGCCAGCATTCGCGCCGGTGAGGGCCGCATGTCCATCAACATCGGCTCGTGCCAGCGCAGCAAGCTCACGGTGGCGGACATCTGCACCATCGACATGGAAGGCAATGTGATTGAGGGCAAGGGCAAGCCGCCGCTGGAGTTTCATCTGCATGCCGGCATCTACAAGGCGCGGCCGGAAGTGAAAGCGGTGGTGCATGCGCATCCGAAGTGGTCCACTTTTCTTACCATGACGGGCCACAGTTACCAGCCGGTGTACGCGCAGGGCTCGCTGGTTTACCCGATGCCGCTGCTCGATTCGCCGAACTCGATCAACAATCCGGTAATGGCCAAGCGCCTGGCGGACACGCTTGGGCGAAGCCCGGCGGCGATGATGAAGTCGCACGGCGCAGTGACGGTGGGCAAGGATATCGTCGAGGCTTTCGTGCTCGCCAACTACATGGAAGAAAACGCCTACCGGCAGTACATGGCGCTGCAAATCGGCAAGCCCTACGTGTTCAGCGAGACTGAAATCGCGCTGTGCCGCGAGAAGCTGTGGACCGAGATTTTGTTCAAGCGCACCTGGGATCATTTCAGTGCCAAGCTCGGTTGATGAGCGATGGTTGAGGTAGCGCCTCAGCGCTTTCTCCTCGCCGGTGTCATGGGCTGGCCCATCATGCACTCGCGCTCGCCGATGCTGCACAACTACTGGTTGCGGAGCCACGCGCTGGCCGGGACGTACCTGCCGCTGGCTATCCGGCCCGACGGACTCGCCGCGGCGCTGAGGGCGCTGCATCCGCTGGGCTTCGCGGGCTGCAACCTGACGCTCCCGCACAAGCAGCAGGCGATGGCCATCGTGGACGAGGTGGACACCGTGGCGAAGCGCATCGGTGCGATCAGTTGCGTGACCGTGAGAGCCGATGGTTCGCTCACCGGTACCAACAACGACTGCTTCGGCTTCATCCATAACCTGAAGCAGGAGCAACCCGGCTGGCGCGCGGACGCCGGGCCGGCGGTGGTGCTCGGCGCCGGCGGCGGCGCGCGCGCGGTGTGTTACGCCCTGATGCAGGAAGGCGCAAATGAGATACGCGTCGTCAACCGCTCGTTCGCCCGCGCACAGGAACTCGCCGCTGAATTCGGCGGCCCGAGCGACACACCGAGTGACACAATTAAGGCGCTGCCGTGGGAGCAGCGGCACGACGCACTCGAAGGCGCGGCGATGGCCGTCAACACTACCAGCCTCGGCATGGCCGGTCAGCCCGCGCTCGACATCCGGCTCGACGCGCTACCGAAGACCGCCCTTGTTGCGGACATTATTTACATCCCGCTGGAGACGCCGTTTCTCGCCGCCGCACGGCAGCGCGGCAACCCGACATCAAACGGACTCGGCATGCTGCTCCACCAGGGCCGCCCGGCGTGGAGACTTTGGTTTGGTATTGAACCTGCTGTAACTGCGGAACTGCGTGAGATGGTGGAGCGCAGTCTTTGATGGTGCAGCATAGAAAAATATAGTAAAAAAATTCTAGGCTACAGCGGCGGCTACACTGACTACCACTTTACGCCCTACCGTATCCACGAAAGTGAGGGAAGGAAGTAGAGTTGCTTCAATTGTCACAGTGTTTTGTAGTCTCCACGATCCAGCCAAGCGCTCATGTTGCCGGGTCGATCACGCTCAGAACACGTGCGACGATGTCTTCGGTTGCTGTTTCGTCGATCCGCTCGGTTGGAGGGGTGGTTTTATCTGTGCTCATCTGTGGTTAAAACGCTTTTGACCTTCAAACCGTTACGAGAAAAATCCATGCACGTACCAGCGTGCTGCGACATCGCGTTCGTGATAGACCCATAGCAATGACTGTGCGGCGTTTCGGGCGACGAAGTAATCGCGTGCGACATACTGACCGTCCCACCAGCCGGCTTCGATACGCTCCGGCCCGGCGAGCAGCGACAGCGGGGCGCCATCCTGGTCGCTTGGGGCCGTGCCGGTTTCGCGCAGCGGCCGCGGTGTAGTGAGCAGCCACAACGGACGCGCCGGCATCATTGATGGGGTTTCGCTGGCGGCGGCACTCGGTTTGCAGGTACGCCAGGCACGCTCCGGACGGTAATCGGCGTGGGGCGTCAGTCCGCAGATGGTGTGTGCGCCCAACCGTGCGTTCAATCGTTCGACGAAGCGGGAAGAGTTTTCTTCCTGCGCCGCGCTGTCGGGCAAAAACGCGAGGTTGCGCGATGCGAGCGGCGTGACGCTTCCCGATGCGATGGCGATTTCGATGGCGGCGCACGGCAGTTCGGTGCGCGCCAAACGCTCGCGCAACAGGTTGGTCAGGTGATCGAGATCACGGCTGGCGCTGGCAAGTTCCAGTGTAATAACGGTAGCTAATTGTTTTTCATGGATAAATTCAAATTTCGGGCGCTGCACGCCATGGCCAGTGGCAGTGAGCCATCCGCATAATTCAGCGAGCAAACGGCGCGCGGCGAAGAGCAGCGCATCGGCTTGCGCGACCGCAGCGGGCAGCGGCAGTGCGGCGCTGTAAGTTTGCGGGGCGATGAACGGCAGGCGTGGGTCGGGGCGCAGGCCCAATGCACGATCAAGGTTGCCCAGCAGAGGCTGACCCGCGCGGCGCGCGAGCCCGTCACGCGGCAGCCGCAGGCAATCGCCGAGCGTGCGTGCGCCGAAGTTTTCGAGCAGGACGCGGGTGGTTTCATTGTCGCAAAGCAGATCAGTGGGCAATTTTTCCAGTGCGTGCCGTAGCGCATCCGGGTGCTGCACGCGTACGTTCACGCCTGCGCGCGCGAACCAAAGTGCTGCGAGCGGCGTGGGGGCGCAGGCGATATTGGCGTTGAAACCCAGTTCGGCTACGCCGCGTGCAATGTGTTGATAAAGCTTGCCCAGCCCGCCGAAGAGTTTGAGTGAGCCTTCGATTTCAAGGAGGATTTCTCTGGATTCAGCGAGGCTCACAAAGGAAGTGAATTGTAGCGACCATGCAGCGATGCGCGCCAGCGTAGCGTGTTCCCTGGCAGTGTCTCTTGCAATGGTGTGCAGCCCCGAGACTAACGCGCAGGCCGCCGATACGCTCATGCCGACAGACACGCCGCGCGCTTGCGCCGGGCGATTGGCGGCTACGACAGTGGCGCCAGTTTCAGCGCCAGAGGTAACAGCCAGGGACTGCGTCCTCGACTGCACACCGGGATGCGCTATGCGCGCATCCGATTGCACACCGGGCTGCGCTACACGCGCATCCGATTGCACACCGGGTTGCGCTACACGCGCATCCCGCAGGCCGCGCGTGAACACTTCCAGCGGAAGGTGACGAAAGTGCAGCGCAAGCCACAGCATGAGTGCAACCGGGAAGGATGGAAACGTTAAGGGAAGAAGCGTTAGTGCGTGGCGAACGCAGTACCATGCACATGAGACACATGCTCAAAATCATCGCGGCGCGCGGCGCTGGGGCGGCGCAGCAGTGTGCTGTGCAAATCAAGCACCACCGGCGCGGGCAGGCCGCCGCCGCGCCGTTTGAGGATGCGCACCACGGTGTTGCCTGTTTCACGGCTGACGTGCAGGCGCAGCGCGGCCTGCGTGCAGGACGCCGCACGCGAGGCGCGAAACAGCAGCGCCAGCACGTCACGCCGTTCGGCGGCGAGTTGCAGGCGGCGCAGTGCGTTTTCGGGAATGCGCTGGTGTGTTTGATCGAGCCACAGCATGACGGCGCCGCAGCTTTCGGATTGCAATGCCTGCTCGCAAGCCCACAGTTGTTCAGCAAGGGTTTTCGGGCGGATCAGCATCAGGCGCGACAATTTGACGCCGTGCGCGGCGAGCGCGGGTGCGTAGGGCAGGTAAGGCGGGGCGATCATCACTTGCCAGCGGTCGGCTTGGGTGAGGCGTGCCGCAGCGGGCATGACCAGTTGCAGTTCGCCGATGCCCGGCCGTTCGACGTGAATTTCGGTGATGACGCCGGTAGGCCAGCCCGCGCCGGGCAGATGCACGTCGAGTTCGGCGTAGCCGGTGGGCACACTGGGCGTGGCGACTGGCGCGAAATCGTTGCCGCGCCAGATGGCGGGGTGGTTGATTACGCCGGCGAGCGGTGAAGATACAGCCATGTGCATGCGCTCAATGCATGCCGCTGTTGCGGATCACGCCGACGGCGATGCCTTCGATGGCGAAGGGTTCGCTGCGGGTGTTGACCACGATGGGTTTGAAATCGGGGTTGGCGGGCAGCAGTTCGATCAGGTGGCGCTGGCGCTGGATGCGTTTGACGGTGACTTCATCAGCGATACGCGCCACCACGATTTGCCCGGATTTGAAGTCGGACGTGCGGTGTACGGCGAGCAGGTCGCCATCAAGGATGCCGGCGTCGCGCATGCTTTCGCCTTTGACGGTGAGCAGGTAGTCGGCGTGCGGCTTGAACATGCGCGGGTCGATTTTGTAGCGGCCTTCAATGTTTTCGGTGGCGAGTATCGGCGCGCCGGCGGCCACGCGTCCGATCAGTGGAATGCCTGATTGCTGCATGACGCGGATGCCGCGTGAGGCGCCGGGCAGCATTTCGATGGCGCCTTTGCGCTCGAGTGCGCGCAGATGGTCTTCGGCCGCGTTGGGGGATTTAAAGCCCATCGCGCGGCAGATGTCGGCGCGGGTGGGCGGAAAGCCTGAGGTGGCGGTGTGCTCGCGAATCAGGTGCAGAATTTCTTTCTGGCGTGCGGTGAGGTCTTCCATGGGGTGTTCCTTGGGTGTGCCCGGATCTGAGTGGCTGTAATTATATACAGTTAATCCGGCATGGCAAGCCCGGCTTGCAGCCAAAGGCTTTGTGTCAGGCTGCGTAAAATTAATAAGTATTTGTTTTTAAACGTTATTTTAGTGCTTCCCTATGTTTTGAATACGGTCAGCGTATTGGACTGAGCGGAAATTTTTGTTATACTTCAAGGCTGTGTTTCAAAAGCAGTAAAAAAGCATCAAAATCGTAAGATGGGCGGTTCGCCCATTTTTTGTTTCTGGCGTTTGTACGCGGTGCTGTTTGGGTGTTGATTCGCCATGGATTTATCGAGTTTGCTGGAAACGACGCTGGCCGGGCTGGGGTATGAGCTGGTCGATATGGAACGCTCCGGCCAGGGCCGGATGATGCGCATTTTTATTGACAAGCCCGCTGCTACGGGCGGCGACAAGCCCGGCGGCATCAATCTCGACGATTGTGCTGCGGTGAGCAATCACCTGAGCCGGGTGTTGACGGTTGAGAATGTGAGTTACGAACGGTTGGAAGTGTCGTCGCCGGGGCTGGATCGACCGCTGAAAAAAGAGCGGGATTTTGTGCGCTTTGCCGGACAAAAAGCGCGTGTGAAAGTGCGCGTGCCGGTGGAAGGGCAACGCAATTTTGTGGGCGTGCTGGGCGACACCCGTGAGGGAAAAGTTGCATTGAATGTTGAGGGCGAGGTCATAACATTTGATTTGGCCAACCTCGACAAGGCGCGCTTGGTACCTGTGATCTAGGATTCAGGAGTTTGTATGAGCCGTGAAATTTTATTGCTGGTGGATGCGCTGGCGCGCGAAAAAAACGTCGAAAAAGAAATCGTTTTCGGCGCGCTTGAACTCGCCCTGGCTTCCGCCAGTAAAAAGAAATTCAGTGAAGACGTGGACATTCGTGCTTCGGTGCATCGTGATACCGGCGAGTTCACGTTTTTCCGCCGTTGGGAAGTGGTGCCGGATATCGAAATCGAGACGCCTTCGCGCCAATACAAGCTGCACGAAGCAGTCGAGGAAAAACCCGATTCCAAAGTCGGTGATTTCATTGAAGAGCCTTTGGCGGGCTTTGAAGTCGGTCGCATTGGCGCGCAAACCGCCAAGCAGGTGATTTTGCAGCGTATCCGCGACGCCGAGCGCGAGCAGATTCTCAACGACTTTCTGGCGCGCGACGAGCATCTGGTCACCGGCACCATCAAGCGTATGGAACGTGGCAGCGCCATCATCGAATCCGGGCGGCTGGAAGCGTTGCTGCCGCGCGAGCAGATGATTCCCAAGGAAAATTTGCGCGTGGGTGACCGCGTGCGCGCACTGGTGTGGAAAGTGGAGCGTGCGATGCGCGGTCCGCAGTTGATCCTGTCGCGCACCGCACCGGAATTCATCATTCGTTTGTTTGAACTCGAAGTGCCGGAGCTCGAAGACGGCCTGCTGGAAATCAAGGCGGCTGCACGGGACCCCGGTCTGCGCGCCAAAATCGCCGTGCTGTCGAAAGACAAGCGCATCGATCCGATCGGCACCTGCGTCGGCATGCGCGGTTCGCGCGTGCAAGCGGTGACCGGCGAGCTGGCGCAGGAACGCGTCGATATCGTGTTGTGGAACGACGACCCGGCGCAGTTCGTGATCAACGCGCTGGCGCCCGCCGAGGTGAGCAAAATCACGGTGGACGAAGAAAAACACAGCATGGACATCGTGGTGGACGAGGAAAATCTCGCCCAGGCGATCGGCCGCGGCGGCCAGAACGTGCGGCTCGCCAGCGAGCTCACGGGCTGGGAAATCAACATCATGAAAGAAGACGAGTGGAAGCAGAAGAGCGATGAAGAATCCTCCGGCATCCGCGCCATCTTCATGGATAAACTCGATGTCGATGAAGAAGTCGCCAACATCTTGATGGAAGAAGGTTTTTCCTCGCTTGAAGAAGTGGCCTATGTATCGCGCGCCGAAATGCTGGAAATCGAGGCGCTAGACGAATCCACGGTTGACGAACTGCGCAGCCGTGCCCGCAATGCGTTGCTGACGCTGGAAATCGCCTCCGAAGAAAAAGTCGAGCATGACATCGAAGACCTGATGAAGGTTGAGAGCATGGATCGCGATACCGCGAAAATGCTCGCTGCCAAAGGTGTCGGCACGCAGGAAGAACTCGCCGATTACGCCACCGACGATCTGGTCGAGTTGACCGGCATTGAGGTTGTGCGCGCGGGTGAGTTGATCATGGCGGCACGTGCGCCGTGGTTTGCGGAATCCAATGCTTAATCACTGATTCACTGACAGATACGGACTGACCACATCGCATGGCGCAACTGAACGTCACACAATTTGCAACAGAACTCGGCGTGCCGCCGACGCAACTCATTGAGCAGTTGAAAGCGGCCGGCGTCAGCAAGATGTTTGCCGCTGAAACCGCGCTTACCGAAATTGATAAGACGCAACTCCTTGATTATCTTAGGCAATCTCACGGACAGGGCGAACAGAAAAAGAAGATCACACTGACCCGCCGTTCGACTACCGAGATCAAGAAATCCGACAACGCCACCGGCAAGGCGCGCACCATTCAAGTCGAAGTGCGTAAAAAGCGCGTGTTGGTCAAGCGCGATGCGCCGGCGCCTGCGGAGGTTGCTGAAGAACCCGTGGCGCCAGTGGAACTAGCGCTACCCGAGGCGCCACCCGTGGCAGAGCCGGTAGTCGCGGCAGCGCCAGCCTCAGTTGTGGTCACAGGGCCCAGGCCGGTGCTCGACGCCGGGCAGATTGCGTTACGCGAAGCCGAGGCCAAGCAGTATGCGGTGCTCGCGCAACGTCAGGCCGACGAGGTTCAGAAAAAGCAGTTGCAGGAGCAGGAACGCCGCAAAAAAGCGGAGCCGGTAGCCGAAGCGCCGCCCGCAGCAGCGAAGTCCGCTTCGGCCAAAGCGGGTGAACCTGAAAAAGGCGCGAAAGCCGCCGGCGCCAAAAAAGAAGCGGGTGGCGCTGTGGTCGCGGGTACGCTGCACAAGCCGGCGGCACCCGCCGGCGCGGACAAGAAACCGCCCAAGAAAGCCGCAGCGCCCAAGCCGGGCGTGTGGCGCGACGAAACCGCCGTCAAGCGCCGTACCATCAAAACGCGCGGTGATACCAGCGGTGGTCTGGGCTGGCGTGATCGCAAGACCAATAAGCACGCCTCGCACAAGGACGAAGCGGACGCGCAGCACGCTTTTTCCGCGCCAACCGAGCCGCTGATCCGCGACGTGGTGGTGCCGGAAACCATTTCGGTGGCTGATCTTGCGCACAAAATGTCGGTGAAGGCGGCCGAAGTGATCAAGGCGCTGATGAAACTCGGCAGCATGGTCACCATCAATCAGGTGCTCGATCAGGAAACAGCGATGATTGTGATCGAGGAAATGGGCCACAAAGCCGTGCGCGCCAAACTCGACGATCCGGACGCTTTCCTCGCCGAAGATCAGCTGCCGCATGCCGAAGCCAAGATCGAGTCGCGCGCGCCGGTGGTAACGGTGATGGGCCACGTCGATCACGGCAAAACCTCGCTGCTCGACGCCATACGCCGCACCAAGGTGGCGGTGGGTGAAGCCGGCGGCATCACGCAGCATATCGGCGCTTATCATGTCGAAACCGCCAAGGGCATGATTACCTTCCTCGACACGCCGGGCCATGAAGCGTTTACCGCCATGCGTGCGCGCGGCTCGAAAGTAACCGATCTGGTGATTCTGGTGGTGGCCGCCGACGATGGCGTGATGCCGCAGACCATTGAAGCTATCCATCACGCGAAAGCGGCGAAAGTGCCGCTGGTGGTGGCGTTGAATAAGATCGACAAACCGGACGCCAATCCGGATCGCGTCAAGCAGGATCTCGCGGCGCAAGAAGTCGTGCCAGAAGAGTGGGGCGGCGACACGCAATTCATCCCGGTATCGGCGCGTACCGGCGTGGGCCTGGACGCACTGCTCGACGCCGTCTTGTTGCAGGCCGAAGTTCTGGATTTGAAAGCGCCGAAAGATGCGCCGGCCAAAGGTGTGGTCATCGAATCGCGTCTGGACAAAGGTCGCGGCCCGGTCGCCACCGTGTTGGTGCAGTCGGGCACGCTCAAACGTGGCGACATCGTGCTGGCAGGGGCGGTATTTGGACGGGTGCGTGCGCTGGTGGATGAAGCGGGAAAAAGTGTCGAAACCGCTGGGCCGTCGATTCCGGTCGAGGTGCTGGGGCTATCCGACGTGCCGGCGGCGGGCGCCGATGTGCTGGTGCTGGGCGACGAGCGCAAGGCGCGCGAAATCGCATTGTTCCGCCAGGGTAAATTCCGCGATGTCAAACTCGCCAAGCAGCAGTCGGCCAAGCTCGAAAACATCTTCGACCAGATGGGCGAAGGCGGGAAGAAGATGCTGCAGCTCATCATCAAGGCCGACGTGCAGGGTTCGTATGAAGGCTTGTCGCATGCGTTGGGCAAGCTTTCGACCGATGAGGTCAAGGTCAATATCGTACACGCCGCGATTGGCGGCATTACCGAGTCGGACATCAATCTCGCGCTGGCCTCCAAAGCGGTGGTGATCGGCTTTAACGTGCGCGCCGATGCGGCCGCACGCAAGCTTGCCGAGAGTGGCGGCATCGATATTCGTTACTACAACATCATTTACGAAGCCGTCGATGAGATCAAGGCTGCGATGACCGGCATGCTCTCGCCTGAACGCAAGGAAAGCACGCTGGGCACCATCGAAGTGCGCGAAATCTTCAAGATTTCGAAAGTCGGCACCGTGGCGGGCTGCTTCGTGAACGACGGGCTTGCAAGGCGCAACGCCAGGATTCGCCTGCTGCGCGAGAGCGTCGTCATACACGAGGGCGAGTTCGATTCACTCAAGCGCTTCAAGGACGACGTGCGCGAAGTCAAAGCCGGCTTCGAATGCGGCCTGTCCTTGAAGGGTTACAACGATTTAAAGGTCGGCGATTTGATTGAAGTGTACGAAGTCGTCGAAGTGGCGAGGACTCTCTAGGAATGAGGATTTAGGATTGAGGATTGAGTAACGGCGCAAGAGGGTTTGCTCAATCCTCAATCCTAGGAAACTCAATCCTGCCGTTATGCCCAAAGATTATCCCCGCAGCCGGCGCATCGCCGAGCAAATCCAGCGCGAACTGTCGGAGATCATCCGGCTGGAACTGAAAGACCCGCGTGTCGGCATGATTACCTTGACCGATGTCGAAGTCACGCCGGACTACTCGCACGCCAAGATTTTTTTCACGCGCCTGGGCGATCCTGCACAGCATACCGACATCCAGCATGCGCTGGAACATGCAGCCGGTTTTCTGCGCAGCGAACTCGCGCATCGCATGCGTCTGCGTATTGTGCCGCAATTGCATTTTGAGTACGACGAATCCGTCGAGCGCGGCGTGCGTTTGTCCAATCTGATCGACGAGGCCGTTGGCGGCGGCAAACGTAACCGCGACCACGGCACACAGTGAGCAGCGGCCAGCAGTGAGTAAGCCGAGACGCTCAAGTCGTTGCGTGAATGGTATGCTGCTGCTCAACAAACCACTGGGCATCAGCTCGCAGCAGGCGGTCAGCCGCGTGCGTCATTTGTTCAAGGCCGCTAAGGCCGGTCACACCGGCACGCTGGATCCCGCCGCTGACGGCTTATTGCCGGTTTGTTTTGGCGAAGCCACCAAATTCAGTCACCTGCTGCTCGACGCCGACAAAACTTATGTGGCGACGATGCGTTTGGGCGTAGTCACCACCACCGGCGATGCCGAGGGCGATGTGGTTGAAAGCAAACTACCAGTAACCGACCGTGGACTGGTATTGCAGGCGTTGGAAAAGTTTCGTGGCGAAATTATCCAGACGCCGCCGATGCATAGCGCGCTCAAACACCATGGCGTGCCGCTCTATGAATACGCACGCAAAGGCGTGGAGATCGAGCGCCAGCCGCGCACTATTCGTATTTATGAATTGCAACTACTTGAAATTAAAGAGAGTTTATTAAAGATTCGTGTCCATTGCAGCAAGGGTACCTACATACGCGTGTTGGCCGCTGATATCGGTGCTGCACTGGGTTGTGGCGCGAGCCTTTCCGCGTTGACGCGCACCCAGGCCGGGGCGCTCGATCTCGCGCATGAGGCCGCGCGCTCGCTGGAAGCGCTGCAGGGCATGTCGGAGGCGGATCGGGAGCGTCTGGTGCTGCCTGTGGATACCTTACTTAGCGGACTTCCCGCATTGCATGTGGGCGACGCGGAAGCCGAAAGGCTGCTTTTAGGCCAAAAATTGGGACTTAAACAGGCAGGAATCATCGGCTTTGCACGCGTTTACGGCCCCAATCAGCGATTTTTAGGGCTGGTGGAAGTGGAAGCGGGTGGCCGCACGGTGCCCTATCGCATGCTCGCACAGCGTGCTGTAGTGAATGCGCAATGCGATGTAATGCTTGAGAAAACACTCGATTAGCGGGTAAAATACCCGGTTTTCGAGCGGAGAAAGAACATGGCAGTAACAACCCCCCAAAAGGCCCAGGTCGTGGCCGATTATCAACGCAAGACCGGCGACACCGGTTCGCCTGAAGTGCAGATCGCGCTGTTGACCGCGCGCATTGTTGGCCTGACCGATCACTTCAAGGCGCATGTGAAAGATCATCACTCGCGTCGCGGATTGCTGCGCATGGTGAGCCAGCGACGCAAACTGCTGGATTATCTGAAGCGCAGCAGCGTCGATACCTACAAGAATGTGATTGATCGTCTTGGTCTGCGCAAATAAAGAGAAAACAGAGGATAGCGAATTGAGCCACGTAAAAAAGTCGATCATGTGGGGGCGTCACCCGTTGACGCTGGAGACCGGTGAAATCGCGCGTCAAGCAGGCGGCGCGGTGCTGGTGACGATGGAAGAAACCGTGGTGTTGGTTACCGCGGTTGCACGGCGCAAAGCCAAAGCAGGGCAGGATTTTTTTCCGTTGACCGTGGATTATCAGGAAAAAACCTACGCCGCCGGCAAAATCCCCGGCGGCTTTTTCCGCCGCGAAGGCCGACCGTCGGAAAAGGAAATTCTCACTTGCCGCCTGATTGACCGCCCCTTGCGGCCGCTGTTTCCCGATGGCTTCTACAACGAAGTGCAAGTCGTCGCGACCGTGATGTCGTCCAACAGCGAAATTGATTCCGATATACCCGCGATGATCGGCGCATCGGCCGCACTGGCGATTTCCGGTGTGCCTTTCCAGGGACCGATAGCCGCCGCGCGCGTGGGCTTCATCAACGGCGGCTATGTGTTGAACCCCACCCAGACTGAACTCAAAACCTCGCAGCTTGATCTGGTAGTGGCCGGAACACAGCAGGCGGTGCTGATGGTGGAATCCGAAGCGCAGGTGCTGTCAGAAGATATTATGTTGGGCGCCGTGGTTTTCGGTCATGAGCAAATGCAGGTTGTGATCAATACGATTCACGAGATGGTTGAAGCAGCCGGCAAACCGCTGTGGGACTGGGCGCCTGCGCCGAAAGACGAAGCGCTGGCCGCACGCATTGCCGCCATTGCCGACAAAGATCTTAACGCCGCATTCCAGATGAAGGAAAAGCAGGCGCGTTCCGCAGCCATCGACGACATTTGGAAGCGCGTGCATGGCGAAGTAGGCGTGGGCAGCGACGGCGGGCCCGACGCCAATGCGGTGGGCGAAATCTGTTTCGCGCTGGAATCCAAAATCGTGCGCGGCCAGATTCTCAATGGCGAACCGCGTATCGATGGCCGCGACACGCGCACCGTGCGCCCAATCAGCATTCGCAGCGGCGTACTGCCGCGCACGCATGGCTCGGCGCTGTTCACACGCGGTGAAACGCAGGCGCTGGTGGTGGCCACACTCGGCACCGCGCGCGACGAGCAGCGCATCGACGCGCTGATGGGCGAGTATAGCGACCGTTTCATGCTTCACTACAACATGCCGCCATACGCCACCGGCGAAACCGGCCGCGTGGGATCACCCAAGCGCCGCGAGATCGGTCATGGGCGGCTCGCCAAGCGTGCGTTGATGGCGGTGTTGCCGAAGGCGGAGGAGTTCGCCTATTCCATACGTCTGGTTTCGGAAATAACCGAATCCAACGGCTCCAGCTCGATGGCGTCGGTGTGCGGCGGCTGTCTGGCGCTGATGGACGCCGGCGTGCCGCTCAAGGATCATGTCGCGGGTATCGCAATGGGTTTGATCAAAGAAGGCAATCGTTTCGCCGTGTTGTCGGATATTCTCGGTGACGAAGATCACCTCGGTGACATGGACTTCAAAGTGGCCGGCACCGCGTCGGGCATTACCGCGCTGCAGATGGACATCAAGATTACCGGCATTACCAAAGAAATCATGCATGCCGCGCTGGTGCAAGCGCGCGAAGGCCGTTTGCATATTCTCGAAAAAATGCGTGGCGCACTTGATACGCCGCGTACCGCGCTCTCGGCTTGGGCGCCGCGCATGATTACTTTTAAAATCAAGCCGGACAAGATTCGCGACGTGATCGGCAAAGGCGGTGCGGTGATCCGTGCGCTGACCGAGGAAACCGGCACCACCATCGATATCAAGGATGATGGGTCGGTGACGATTGCCTGCGTTTCTGCCGAGGGCGGTGAAGCGGCGCGCAAGCGCATCGAAGAAATCACCGCGGACGTCGAAGTCGGCAAGATTTACGACGGCACCGTGCTGAAGCTGCTGGATTTCGGCGCGATCGTCAGCGTATTGCCGGGCCGCGATGGGTTGCTGCACATTTCGCAAATCGCCAACGAGCGCGTGAATGCCGTGGCCGACCATCTTAAGGAAGGTCAGGCGGTGCGCGTAAAAGTGCTGGAGGCCGACGAGAAGGGCCGCTTGCGGCTGTCGATGAAGGCCGCGGCAGCGGAAGCACAGGCGACGCAAAGCGCATAGTACGCCGTACGCCGGTTACGACGGGAGTGCGTTTCCGTCAAATAAAAAGGGCAGCCGATGTTTCGTGGCTGCCCTTCTTGTTTATGTGATATGCGATTATTTTGCGACTTGCTTTTCGCGCAATTCATCCAGTGTTTTGCAGTCGATGCACAGCGTGGCGGTGGGGCGCGCTTCCAGTCGCTTCAAGCCGATTTCAACCCCGCATTTCTCGCAGTAGCCATATTCGCCCGCATCGATATGCGCGATGGTTTCATCAATCTTTTTGATGAGCTTGCGTTCGCGGTCACGGTTGCGCAGCTCCAATGACATATCGGATTCTTGAGTCGCGCGGTCATTGGGGTCGGCAAAGATCGTGGCTTCGTCCTGCATCGTGTGTACGGTGCGGTCGATGTCCTGGCCCAGCCCGCGTTTCTGCTCTTCCAGAATCGAGCGGAAATGGGCGAGCTGCCGGGGATTCATATACTCCTCTTTCCCCTTGGGCTTGTATGCGGGTATTACCTTATTCAGATCGGTCGCCATGGCAGCTCTATACACCTTATCTAGACTCTCTAAAAAAGCGGTTTAATATCAGAAATATGCGGGGCCTGCAAGCGAAGTGTCAACGCCAATCAACCCGTCTCCATCTCGTACCGGCCAGCATTCTACATTGACCGGGGGTATTGCGGAGGGTATATTACGCCCCTTTCCGTACCCGGCGTCGCTGGTTAACAGTGCCCGTAGCTCAATCGGATAGAGCACCGGCCTTCTAAGCCGGGGGTTGTGGGTTCGAGTCCCGCCGGGCACGCCAATTTGGCGCTTAATGGTCAATTGGGTGCAATTGGTGCAAATGGGTGCGAACCAAGGATTTTTGAAGTTTCTACGGTGGCTGTAGCTCAGTTGGTAGAGTCCTGGATTGTGATTCCAGTTGTCGCGGGTTCGAGTCCCGTCAGCCACCCCATTCACGCTTTGTTTTCCGTCGCCATTGCGTTAATTCGCGCGAGGTAACGCCATGCGCATAGGCCAAGGCTTCGATATACACGCACTGGCCGAGGGCCGCAAGCTCATCATCGGCGGTGTGACCATTCCTTATGAGCGCGGACTCGCCGGGCATTCCGACGCGGACGTGTTGCTGCACGCTATTTGTGACGCGTTGATTGGCGCTGCGGCGTTGGGCGACATCGGCAAGCATTTTCCCGATACTGATCCGCGCTATGCCGGTATTGATAGCCGCAAACTGCTGCGTGAAGTGGCGCAATTGCTGCGTGCGCGCCGCTATCGGGTGGTCAATATGGATGCGACGGTGATTGCGCAAGCGCCCAAGCTAGCGCCATTCATTTTGGGCATGCGCGAAAATATTGCTGCGGATTTGGGCGTTGCGGTTGAGGATGTCAACGTCAAGGCGAAGACTGCGGAACGCTTGGGCGCTATTGGGCGCGGCGAAGGGATTGCGGCGGAGGTGGTGGTGCTTATTGAAAGGCGCGCTCAGTAATATTGTTCTATGCACAAGAATATGAATTAATGTAACTATTTGTTTCTAAATGTAATTTATGTTTTTTCGATCACCGGCAATTCCACTCGCGCCCGCAACCCGCCGCCGTCACGTGGCAACAACCGCACACATCCGCCATGCATACGCGCGATGCGATCCACGATGGCCAAGCCCAGGCCGGTGCCGCTGGTACTGCGCGCGGCGTCCATGCGGGTGAAGGGTTGCAGCATGCGTTCGGCCTGTTCGGGTGGTATGCCGGGGCCGCGATCGAGCACTTCGACGAACGCTGTTGATTGCGCGCAGCCGGTGACGACGGTAACTTCGTTACCGCCGTGGCGCAGGGCGTTGTCGATCAGATTGCCGATGAGGCGCTGCATCGCCAGTATGCGTAGCGGCAATGGGGGAACATCCGCAGTCTGCACGATCAATGGTTTGCCCGCGCGCGAATAACGTGGCGCGAGCGCGGCAATTAGATCATTCAGGCTGGCATCCGGTGTTTCACTTTCCGATGATGCCGCGCGTGCAAAATCCAGAAACTGATTGATCGCGGCATCGATGTCTTCGATGTCCTGCACGATGCCGTCGCGGATCGATGCGTCACCTTTGTCGTCGAGCATTTCAATGCCGATGCGGATGCGCGCGAGCGGCGTGCGCAGATCATGCGATACGCCGGCCAGCAGCAAGGCGCGTTCGTCATCGAGTTCTTTACGGTCGATCGCCATCTGATTAAAAGCGCGCGACAGCGTGCGGATTTCCGAGGGGCCGCTTTCGTCCACCGGCGCGGGTGTGGCGCCGCGTCCCATTTGTTCGGCGGCCTGGGTGAGCGCGCGCAGTGGACGATTAATGCGCGCCACGATCAAAAACGCGCCGCCCACGGCGAACAGCAGCACTAGAGCGCCCCAACCGATCCAGCGCAATGATTCGTCGGCAACGAGCCTGGATTCCGGCATCAGCACCCAGTAGCCATCGGCGTCGATACTAAAACTCACCCAGATGCCTTCGATGCCGTTGCGCGAGAGCGTGAGTTTCGTGGCAGAGCCCAACTGCGCGCGCAGATCGGCTTCGACGAATTCGTAGAATGCGGTTTTGGGCAAGGGCGCGAGGGTTTCACCGCGCCGCGCCATATGCACCTGCACGCCTTCGCGCTCGGCGATTTCACCCAGCAGGCTAAAGCGCTTGGAAGGCTCAGCGGTGACCAGCGCCGCGCGCGTGAGGTTGACGGTGCTGATGATCTGCTGCGACACCTGACGCGCACGCGGCTCGCGCGTGGATACGCGAAAAATCTGTAGCGACGCCAGATGCGCCAGCACCAGCAGCAGCGCGATCAGCAGCACGCTGCGCGCGAGCAGGGTTTGCGGCCAGAGGTTTATCACTGCGTGAACGAGTGAAGACGTGAAGGAGTGAAGGGCTGAAGGGGGTACCCCATTCACCCCTTCACGTCTTCACCCCTTCACTGCTTTGCGCCTTCACCGCTTTTCCCATCCGGAATAAACACATAGCCAAATCCCCACACCGTCTGGATGAACACCGGCCTTGCCGGATCGGCTTCGATCAGCTTGCGCACGCGCGAGACTTGCACGTCAATGCTGCGGTCAAACGCGCCCGCTTCGCGTCCGCGCGCCATTTCCATCAGCTTGTCGCGTGAGAGTGGCGTGCGCGGATGTTGCACCAGCACTTTGAGCAGCGCGAATTCGCCGCTGGTCAGCGTGATCTCCGTGCCATTGTGCGTGAGCGAGCGCGTGCCAAGATTCAAATGGAATTCGCCGAACAGCGCGATTTCGGTGTCGGTGGTGGGCGCGCCCGGAGGTGCTGCGGCGGGCCGCCGGCGTAACACGGCTTGTATGCGCGCCACCAGTTCGCGCGGGTTAAAGGGCTTGGGCAGGTAGTCATCGGCGCCGACTTCAAGGCCAACGATGCGATCCACCTCGTCGCCCTTGGCGGTGAGCATGATAATGGGGATGTTGTCGGCTGCGCCGCGCAGCCGGCGGCAAATGGCGAGGCCGTCTTCGCCGGGCATCATCAGATCGAGTATCAACAAATCATAGCGCTCGCGCGCGAGATAGCGATCCATGTCCGCCGAATTAGCCACGGTGCGCACCGTGTAGCCTTGTT
>JANMXV010000708.1:0-5102 GCA_031381325.1 Betaproteobacteria bacterium
CGTTGCAACATGTGGCGCGCGGCCTCCAAGGCGATCTTGGGCGCAAACGGCAGCGACGCCAGCGCTGCCCATCCGCCGAGGGTGCCGTCAGCGGGCCCGTACGGCACCCCGCGCGCGGCATAGCCGAACAAACGGCGCTGCTGGTTGGCCGGTTCTGGCTGCTGATTGCTTGGGCCATCACAGGCCGTCAGGCCCCAACAGTGTTCGTCGTAACCGGCGAACTGGTGCGGGTTGCGCCGCGCGTACTCGCGCTGAATTTCGGTCGCGCGCCGGCTGTTCTCGAAATAGTCGCAGCGCTTCTCGCGCATGAAGCGATCCTGGATGCCGCGAAAATCGATCCAGGCGTGCGAGAATTGATGCACGAACAGCGGCCCCGCATACAGGCAATCGTAGCCGTAGAGATTTTCCCACTGGTAGGTCTCGGTCCAGGCGTGATAGCAGCAGGCGCCCTCGAGCGGGTGCGTCGGCGAGCCCAGCGCGAGCACGTACAGCAGAATGGCTTCGCTATAGCCTTCCCATGCGAAGTGCAAATAGCCGCTTTCGGGCTTCCAGCCGTGGTTGATCGTGGTGCCGCCATTCTGCGCCCACCGCCAGTCCACGCGGCGGTACAGCACATCGGCGATTTCGCGCAACTGGATTTCGTCCGCGCTCTTGGCGGTGAAGTACATGCCCGCGGTCAGCGCGCCGGCGATGAGCAGTGCGGTATCGATCATCGATAACTCCGAACGCCAGACGCGGACGCCGCTATGCAGATCGAGAAAGTGGTAATAGAAACCCATGTAACCGGTCGCCTCAGGGTTGCCGCTTTGATCGCTGTCACGGAAAAAACGCAGCGTCGTGAGACTGCGTTCGACCGCATCCGCCCGCGTCATCCAGCCGCGCTCCACCGCCACTGGATAGACCGACAAAGCGAACCCGACCACGGCGATACTGGCCGGCGAATGCGCGCGCGAGGTGTCGGCGATCAGTCCGTTAGTTGGATTCACCGCTTCCAGGAAGTAACCGAACGCGGAGCGCTGAAGCCCATCGAGCAACGCCTCGTCCGTGGGTTCGGCTACCTCGCTCGCGAGCGGCCTGGCACACCCGCTTACCATCGCTGCCCGCCCTTCGCGTTCGGCTTCCCCAGCCTGATGCAGGCGACCCCGGCAGTCGTGCCGTTCATGACGCGATCAAAGACGCCGATCAGTCCGTATGCGATGGACAGCGGTAAATGGATCATTAATTAGTTTATTGCCATCCCTTTACAACGTTCTGTACGTTCGCGCACATTGGTGCAACGCAATCGACGCCTCCAGGTGCGCAGGTGTCAGGCCGCCGCCGCACAAGCACGGAATTTCGCTATGTGGTCATTGCTGACCACGCGCAATCACAAGTATTGCCTGCCTCGGCGCATGCGGGTAACCTTGGCGTCCCAAACGATTACCCATAAAGGAGAACCCCATGTCCGTTCAAACAGGCGCACCCGCGCCGGATTTCACACTCGACGCGCACACCGGCGCCAAAGTGTCGCTGGCGAGTTTCAAAGGTCGCAAGACCGTGGTTTCATTCCTGCCGTTTGCGTTTACCGGCGGCTGAAAAAATCAAGTATCCGGGTTCCGTGAGAACTACGAAGCATTCAAAAGTATGAACGTGGAAATTCTGCAAATCAGCGCAGACACCATCCCCAGTCTCAAAGCGTGGGCTGAGCAATTAGGCGGGCTGCCGTTCCCGCTGCTGTCGGATTACTGGCCGCATGCGGCGATTGGCAAAGCCTATGGCGTGTTGAACGAGGAGAAAGGTTTCGACAAACGAGCGGCCTACGTGCTTGACGAACAAGGCGTCATCCGTTTTGCCAAGGTCTACGATCCCGGCACCATACCGGAGAGCAAGGAACTGCTGGAAGCATTGCGCAAACTCTGAACGTCGCATGATCGGCCGGCCGCAATAGAGCGCGGCTGGCCGCCACTACAATAAAAACAAATAGTCAGGGAATAATGATCTCGGTTGACGAACGTATCGAAGTAACTTCTACACCGCAAGCCGTGTGGGCCATCTTGTCAGACCCCAACGCAGTGGTTGAGTGCGTGGAAGGTGCGGCTTTGGGCGATAAGAGGGACGACGGCTCATTTGACGCCAAGTTGGCGGTGAAATTCGGTCCAGCCAAGATCGCGTTTAACGCCAATGTGCTGGTCGAGTACGACGACGCCAACAAATCGGGCAAGGTGACGGCGCGCGGCAAGGATGGTATCAGCGGCACCAAGTTCCGCACTACCATGCACTTCAAAGTGGAAGGCGAGGACGCACGGTCGCAAACGGCTATACCGATCAAGGCAGAATGCGAACTCTCGGGACGGCTTTCAAATTTGATCGAATCCGGCGCAAACCTGGTGATCAAGCGCATGACGGCGAGTTTCGCGGAGAAGCTGGCTGAACGCTGCGGTGGCGCCAAGACGTCTTGATTGCTGAACCATTGCTGAACCATTGTTGCACCATGGCAATATTAAGGTGAATCTGTTTTTACAGGCAGGACTATCCAAGGAGAATAGACAATGAAGGTGTATGAAAGACTTTCGCAGGCCTTCAAGGCCGAAGGTACCACCAACGTGTTCGGCATGATGGGCGACGGCAATATGTACTGGCAGTACGCCAACAACAAGAACGGCATCATCATGCACGAAGTGCGCCACGAAGGCGTCGGCCTCGGCATGGCCGATGGCTGGGCGCGCGCGACGCGTAACCCCGGCGTATGCACCGCGACCTGCGGTCCGGGCACCACGCAGTTGGCTACGGCATTTGTAACTGCCGCGCGCGCTTCGTCGCCGGTCGTTGCATTCTGCGGCGAATTCCCGACCAGCGACGACGAATACACGCAGGCGCTCGACCAGTCCGCATTCGCCCACGGCGTCGAAGCTGCGTTTGTGCGCATGGGCACGGCCGACGATGCCGACGAAGCGGTGCGCAAGGCGTTTTACATCGCGCGCACCCAATCGCGTCCGGTGCTGCTCTCCGTACCCATGGATTTGCAGCAAAAAGAATGGGACGACGACGAGCCCTATAAGCCGTCGACCGCGATCATTCCCAAGCGCGTCGTTACGCCGAATCAATCCTCGATTGAACAGGCCGCCGATATGCTCGTCAAAGCCAAGCGCCCCGTAATTGTGGTCGGGCGCGGCGCCATGTGGTCGGACGCGGGCGACGAAATTCGCAAACTCGCGCAACGATGCGGCGCGTTGATCGCGACAACCCTGCAGGCCAAAAACTGGCTGGTCGATGATGAGTACCAAATCGGCATTTCCGGTACCTACGCCACCAAGACGGCCATGCAGTTGCTTTCCGATTCCGATGTCGTGGTGGCCGTGGGCGCAAGCCTTAACCGTTACACCACGCACGAAGGTCTGTTGTACCCGGAGGCCAAGTTCATCCACATCGACCCGAAAGCGCATGTGATGCTATCGCGCGGCAAAGGCGCCGATCACTATGTGCAGTCCGACGGTAAAGCAGGTGTGGCTGCGCTCGAAGCCGAGCTTGCCAAGCGCAACTTCAAGCAACTGGGTTATCGCACGGGCGCAGTGAAGGAAAAACTCGCCAATGCATGGGAAGACCGCCATGAGTACAAAATCGAGGAAGGCACGCTCGATCCGCGTCCATTATGTCTGGAATTGGATCAACTGTTGCCGACCGACATCAGCCTGTTTGCCGGCAGCGGTTGCACCGCCGGTTTCACCAACATCCTGTTCAGAAAGAGCCGGCCGATGGTGATGGCCGGTCACTTCTTTGGCTGTATCGGCCAAATGATGCCGGCGGCGGTGGGCGCCGTCATCGGCACCGGCATGAAGCCCGCGGTGCTGATGGATGGCGACGCCAGCACCATGATGCACATCGGTGATTTCGACACCATGGTGCGTTACAAGGTACCGCTGCTGATTTACTGCATGAACAACCAATGCCTCGGCGCCGAGTACTACAAACTCGACGCGCACAAGATGGCCGTTGAAACCTCGTGCATCCCCACCGCGGATCTGGGCGCGGTAGCACGCGCCTTCGGCGGTCGCGGCGCGCTGTGCCGTACAGTTGAAGAAGTGAAAAAAGCCACCGCCGAGTGGCTTGCCAACCCCGGCCCGATGATCATCGACGTGCGCGTGTCGCGTTCGGTGGTGACGCTGCCGTATCGCCGTGTCCATTACGGTGAGGACGAGTAAGCTTCAGCGTCTTGTTTCAATAAAAACGGCCCCGCGATGTTGAGTCGCGGGGCCGTTTTTATTGGTATCAGTAGTGCGACTTGAAGTTAACCCCATCCATCACTTCAAGCTCTTCCAGATCGATATACGAACGCTTGGTCTCGCGATCCACCGTGAACTGCATGCGCTTGTTGCCGTCCAGCACGGCGCGGATTGACATCAATTGCAGGCCGTCGGGGCCGACCTCCCATTCATGTGAACCGGCGATGCCGGGCTCGGCATAAATCGCTGAACCGGGCCGCACCGGAAACTCCTTGCCGTAGTAATCGCGCACGATGGCGCTGCCGGCCATCACGTAATAGAACACTTCGATCGCATGCCAGTGCAGCAGTTCGTGTGTGCCCGGCGCGAACGTAGCCACACTCGCGCGCACGCGCTCGCTCGGACGCTCCTTGCTGCCGATCATGACTTTCAACGTCTGTCCCTTGACAACGCCGGGTATGGATTTGATCTCATCCTTGTTGTAGACGCGTAAGGTGGATTTTGCTTTCATACTGATTTCTCCGGTTGCTGAAATGATCCTGGCGCCACACTGCCACACACATTTTGCGGTGTCAAAGCGCGTAACGCGAACTCCGGGCAGCGTGCTATGCTTTCCGCACTATCGTTGGACGGAGACCGCGTTATGAAACGCTTGCACGTTTGGGTTCCCATGCTGTTCGTTGCCGCCATCACATTCGCGTTCGCGCAATCCGCCCAATCCAATAAATGGCCCGATAAACCCGTGCGTGTGGTCGTGCCCTTCGCCGCAGGCGGCAGCACCGACATCATCGCGCGCGTGCTATCGACGCGGCTTACGCAGGAACTTGGCCAGCAGTTCATCATCGACAACCGTGGCGGTGCGGGCGGCTCCACCGGCGCCGAAATCGTGGTGCGCGCCAACCC
>JANMXV010000732.1:0-16883 GCA_031381325.1 Betaproteobacteria bacterium
ATTGCGACCGCGATACTTCCGCCGGTCATCCAGAAGTTTACCGAGCAGTATCCGCGGGTGGCTTTGCACGTAGAACAGGTGGTCACACCCACGCTTGAATTGCCGCAACTACGCGACAGAAATCTTGATCTGGTTCTGGCGCGAATAGTCAGGCCGCTTGCCGGCGATCCGTTCGCGAGTGATTTTGACGTGGAAATTATCTTCGAGGATCACCTGGTGGTGGCTGCGGGCGCACGCAGTCATTGGGCCCGGCGCCGCCATGTCGACCTTGCCGATCTGGTTGATGAACCCTGGATATTGACGCAACCGAATGCCTGGAACACCACGGTAGTGGCAGAGGCGTTCCAGGCCAAGGGACTGAAAATGCCGAATATAAGCCTAGCGACCTATTCCGTTCACCTACGTACCAATTTGCTCGCCACCGGACGGTTCATTACGGCTTTCCCGAGTTCGGTGTTGCGACTCAATGCCCATCGATTCTCGCTCAAAATATTGCCAGTCGATTTGCCGATAAAGCCCTGGCCTGTCGCCATCGTCACGCTGAAGAAGCGGACATTGACGGCAGTTGCCCAACGCTTCATCGAGCATGTGCGCGCCTATGCCAAATCCATGGTTGCCGCCCCCTTGCCCGGGAAGACTCCCCTCCGCTCGTCTCGGGGGTTGCGGCATACAATGGGGGACAAGGGCACGAAAGTGAAAGACGCGGTTCTCGAATAACTTGAGCACCACATTACCTTCGCGGTTCACGCTCATCCGTTCGTTGGCTATCGCCGGGCGCGCGGATGTGAGCGCTGGCGGACGCACCGCCGTGTAATGGTCGGACGATCTCAAGAGCATGGGCATGCGCGTGAGTGCTGCATTGGTCGACACGCTGCGCTTTGTGACGCACCGGCATATCGGCCATGCGGATGTCGATACCGCTATCAGCGTGGTCGCATCGCTCTGGAAAAAATCCTGATCGAGGAGTGTCATGAAAAATACTTTAAAAACAAATACTTACATTATTACGCTATGGTTCGCGTTGTTGAGCGGCAATAGCCTTGCCGCAGGACTGGAACCGGTATGGTCGCTCGCGCAGAAAGAAAAACCGGCATTGATGGGCACGCTGAAAGAGCTTGTCGCCATCGAATCCGGCAGCCGCGAACTCGAAGAACTCGACAAGATTTCGAAAGTGCTTGCGGCACGCCTGCGCGCGCTCGGCGGCAAGGTGGAATTGATCGAAGCCACCGAAGCCGACACCGTGCGCCTGTCGGATACGCCGGAGAAACTCGGCAAAATGGTGAAAGCCACCTTCACCGGAACCGGCACGAAAAAAATCCTGCTGATGGCGCACATGGACACCGTGTATCCGAAAGGCATGGCGGCGCAGCAGCCGTTTCGCATCGAGGGGGACCGCGCCTACGGTCTGGGCATCGCCGACAACCGGCACGGCATCGCGGTGATTCTGCATTCCATTGCAATTCTTAATGCAATGAATTTTCGCGACTACGGTACGATTACCGTGTTCATCAATGGGGATGAGGAAATCGGCTCGCCGGGTTCGCGCAACCATCACACTCGGCTGGGCGCCGAACACGATGCGGTGATGTCGTTCGAGGGTGGAGGCAATGAGAAATACGACCGCATTTCGCTCGCTACCAGCGGCCACGCGCTGGCGCTGCTCACGGTGCGCGGTCGCGCCTCACACGTAGTCAGGCCCGAGGCAGGCATAAATGCTCTCGATGAACTCGCGCACCAAATCCTGCAAATGCGCAATCTGTCCGATCCCAAGACGGGCGTGAAAGTGAGTTGGACACTCGCGCGTGCCGGCCTCGTCTACAACATGATCCCGCCGGGCGCGCAAGCCACCGGGGATGTACGTGTCGCGCGCATCGCCGACTACGACGGCATCGAGCAAAAACTGCGCGAGCGCATCAAAAACAAATTGCTGGCTGAGGCCCATGTGGAACTGGTGTTCGAGCGCCGCTTCCCGCCGCTGGAACCCAAGCCATCGTCACGCGCCTTGAGCGCGCACGCGCAATCGATCTACACCGAAATCGGCAAGAAGCTCAACGTGCGCGAAGATGCCTCCGGCGGTTTCACCGACGCGGCTAACGCGTCGCTCAAAACACAAGCGCCGGTGATCGAGGGCTTTGGCTTGCATGGCTTCGGCTCGCACACCACCAATGCGGAATACATTCTGATGAGTTCCATCGAACCGCGCTTATACTTGGCGGCACGCATGATCATGGATATTTCCAGCGGCAAAGCGCCGCTCAAATAATCACTGGGAGCTATGATCAAAAATTCTTTAAAAACAAATACTTACTTTAAAACTTTCTCTCTCTCTCTTGGGTAGCGGCGCTGGCGTTCTGCGCCAACGTTGCGATTGCACAACCGCTAGAGCCGGTGCTCGCACTGGCCAAGAAAGAGCAGCCCGCCGTGCTGCAAACGATGAAGGAACTGGTGGAGATCGAGTCGGGGAGTCGCGACATCGAAGGCCTCGACAAAATCGCTGAAGTAATTGCTGCCCGCCTCAAGGCATTGGGCGGAAAGGTCGAAATGATCGAACCGGGACCCGATACGGCCAAGCTTCACAACATGCCTGCAAAAATAGGCAAGATGGTACGTGCAACGTTCACCGGCAAGGGTACTAAAAAAATTCTACTGCTTGCCCATATGGACACCGTGTATCCGCGCGGCTCGCTCGCAGGACAGCCGTTCAAAATCGACGGGGACCGCGCGTGGGGCCTGGGCATCGCGGATGATCGGCACGGCATTGCTGTCGTCTTGCACTCGCTGGCCATCTTAAAGACGATGAATTTCAACGACTACGGTACCCTGACCGTGTTGATCAACGGTGATGAAGAGATTGGGTCCCCCGCGTCACGTAACGTAATCACGAGACTCGGTACCGAGCATGACGCGGTTCTGTCCTATGAAAGCGGCGGGGATGCGAAAACGGATATCGTCAGGTTGGCGACCAGCGGCACGGCGGCGGCGATCCTCCGGGTGCGTGGTCGCGGGGCACACGCCGGCGTCAGGCCGGAAGCTGGAGTAAACGCGTTCTACGAACTTGCACACCAAGTGATGCAAACCCGCGATCTTTCTGACCCGGCGCTTGGCGTCAAGGTAAACTGGACGATGGCGCGCGCTGGTATCGTACGAAATATGATACCGCCGGGCGCAGAGGCCGAAGCCGACATTCGTGTTGAGCGGGTTTCCGATCTCGACGCTGTGGAACAGTAACTTAGGGAACGGATCAAGAACAAATTGCTATCGGAGGCTGAGGTGGAACTCCAGTTTCAGCGTGGCCGTCCCGCCTTGCAGGCAACTGATGCTTCACGCGCGCTTTCTGCCCATGCCCAGAAAATCTACTCTGAAATTGGCAAGACGCTCACTGTCCCGACCGCATCGACAGGCGGTGGCACCGATGCGGCATATGCCGCGCTCAAGACCACGGCGCCGGTGGTCGAGGGCTTTGGTCTTCGCGGATATGGCGCACACTCAACCGATGCGGAGTATGTTCTTATCAGTTCCATCGAGCCGCGCCTATATCTCACGACGCGCATGATCATGGATATTGCAACCGGAAAAGCGCCGCTGAAATAGCTGCCGCTCAACGCGGCAAAAGCTGGAATCCTATCTGACGGATATGGCGCGCTACAACCATCAGCTACTGCATCAACCGTACAGGATGGCATCATGGCTGGCGGCGCTGCGACCGGCTGTCGATCTGCCCAGCGCTTTGGCGCGATACAGCGGGTCGGACTGCAAAGTGCCGCGCGGCGTGTCCACGTCGTCAATCGGCACCACTTGAAATGCACGTCGACCCCGGTAAAGCACGGTGAATCGCACACCCAGGCTAACGCGCTCGATCACTTCCGCTAGCGACTTGCGCAGTTGTGTGGCATGGATAGTGATGTTCACGGCTGTTTTCCTGTGTTCCGCCTGAGTTGAACAGACCGCCTCTCGGAAATCAAGCTGGGGGGTGGCTTGTTTGATGTTGTGGCATCAATCCATTTGATGTTATGATGTTACCCATGCGAACAACCGTGCGAGTGGACGATGAACTCCTTGAGCAACTCAAGGCACGCGCGCGCGCGGAAAAAACGAGCCTTACGCGTCTGCTTAACCGCACCCTCAGCGCTGGGCTGAAATCAGGCGGCGCGCGCCGTCCTGCACAGCGCGTTTACCGCGAACTAGCGCATGATTTAGGCGCTCCGCGTATCGCGCTCGACAAAGCGGTTGCGCTGGCCGCCGCGCTGGAAGACGAGGAAATCGTGCGCGAACTGTCACTGCGCAAGTGAAAATTGTCGATCTGAACATTCTGCTCTACGCTGTGAATTCGGATTCGCCGCAGCACGGCCCGGCGCGCGCTTGGTGGGAGAGCGCCGTCAATGGCGAGGAACCTATAGGCCTTGCGTGGGTTGTGCTACTGGGATTTCTGCGGCTTAGTACCAATCCGCGCGTATTTCCACGTCCGCTCGCCCCGGATGTGGCCGCCGCAAAAATCGATGCCTGGCTTGCACTGGACAATGTGCGTTTGGTGCATGAAAAGGACAATCATTGGAAAGTACTGAAGCCGCTGATCCACGGCGCCGGCACGGCTGGAAACCTTACTACTGACATGCATCTGGCCGCGCTGGCGATGAGTCACGACGCCGTAATCGTCTCTTGCGACACCGATTTCGCTCGCTTTCGCGGGTTGCGTTGGGAAAATCCGCTGGCGTCGAGGGCTAAATAATTTTCTTGCGAATGTAAGTCACCGCCACTTCCGCAGCAATCACCACGCCGAGTATAGCGAGCAGCACCATCGCTACGCGTGTCCACTGAAAAAGATTCAGTGCGTTGTCCAGCACCATGCCCACCCCGCCCGCGCCCACCAGGCCAAGGACGATGGATTCGCGCACATTGATATCCCAGCGAAACAGCACCAGCGACCAGAAGGCCGGCACCACCTGCGGCCAGTAGCCAAAGCTGATAACACTGGCGCCCGGCGCACCCGCCGCGCGCAGCGCTTCGATCGGGCCGGGGCTGGTGTTTTCCAGCGCCTCGGAAAACAGCCGTCCGACAAAGCCGATGGAGTGAAACGCAATCGCCAGCGTGCCGGCAAGCGCGCCTGGCCCGAACACGGCGACAAAAAACAGTGCGAATACCAGCGTATTTATTGAGCGCGTGGAAATCAGCACCAGGCGGGCCAGCCAGTTAAGCCACGGCCACGGCGTCACGTTGCGTGCTGCGAGAAATCCAAAAGGCAGCGCCATCAGCACACCGAACACGGTGCCGACGGTGGCAATATGCAGCGAATCGAGGAGTGCAGCATGTATCTCCTGCGGATACGCTGCAAATTCCGGAGGCCACATGCGCTTCAAGAGATCGGCGATCTGCTCTGGTGCATCCATAATGAAATCAGGGATGACTTCAACCGTGCGTATCGACAAGACTACGGCGGCGACGATAGCCATATAGACCGCGAAGCGCGCGAGGCGCTCGCCTGCGGAGTAGCGTTTCCATTCGCGCTCTACAACATCGGTGACCGCGGTGGCGCCCGCGTTACTCATGCGCGAAACACCTTTTTGACCACATGGGTCAGCACTTCGCCGACGATTATCATGCCGATGATGGAAAGAATAATCGCGCACACAAAGTCGTAATCGAAGCGTTGAAAGGCGGCGAACAGCGTGCCGCCGATGCCGCCCGCGCCGACAATGCCCACCATCGTTGAGTTGCGCAGATTGGAATCCAGTTCATACGAGGCGAAGCCGATGAAGCGCGAGAACACCTGCGGCGCCACACCAAAGGCAATCACGCTCATGAACGGCGCCCCGGTCGCGCGCACGGCTTCGACTTGTTTTAGCGAAATTTCCTCTATGGCCTCGGTGAACAGCTTGCCGAGGAATCCCAGCGAGGCCACGGTCAACGCGAGTATCCCCGCCAGCGCGCCAAAACCCACGGCTTTTACGAACACGATGGCGATAATCACCGGATGAAACGAGCGGCACACTACCATCAGCATTCGTGCGGGCCAGGTCACCCAGGACGGCATTAAATTGCGCGCAGCCAACAGGCTCACCGGCAAAGAAATCACCAACCCCAGCACCGAAGCAAGGATGGCGATTTCGAGGCTTTCTTTGAGGCCCTTAAGCAACAATTCCCAGCGTTGGAAATCGGGCGGGAACAGCTTGGAGAGAAACTTGTAGCCGTATTCCAGCCCGGCGACAAAACGCGCGGGCGTGAGTTCGAGATGGGAGAGCGCGTACACGAAATAGACCGCGAACGCGAGCCATGCGAGCCGTGCCGGCCAGTTCGCGGGTCGTATCACGACGCGCGCAGCCGGTAACCGATCAGCCGTCGCCGCCATCGAGCCAGCTTTCGCCGCCGTAAATCTGCTTCAAAAACGTATCGCTCAAGGCGTCGGGCGCGCCGTCGAACACCACCGCGCCGCCGCTTAAGCCCACGATGCGCGTGGCAAAACGCCGCGCGAGTTCAACGTTGTGGATGTTGACGATGGCCGGGATACCGCGCTCAGATGACAGATCGCGCATCAGGGTCATGATCTCCACCGACGTCTTGGGGTCCAGCGACGACGTCGGCTCATCGGCCAGCAACAGCTTGGGGCGTTGCATCAGCGCGCGCGCAATGCCGACGCGCTGGCGCTGCCCGCCGGAGAGCGCGTCCGCGCGCGCGTGTGCGTGCGCGGTCAGGCCTACGGTTTCCAGTAGCGCATAAGCTTCGTTAATGTCGGACTGCGGAAAGCGCCGTAGCCACGCCTTGAGGGGCGAAACGTAGCCCAGCCTGCCGCACAGCACGTTTTCCATCACGCTGAGCCGTTCGACGAGGTTGTATTCCTGAAACACCATGCCGATCTGCCGGCGCGCCGCGCGCAAGTCGCCGCGATTGAGCGTGACGAGATTGCGGCCTTCGAAAATAATTTCACCGCTGGTGGGTTCCACCAGCCGGTTGATGCAGCGGATCAACGTGGATTTACCGGTGCCCGACGGGCCGATGATGGCGGTGATGCCATTGGACGCGATATCGAGCGAGATACCGTTAAGTACGGGCTGCCCACGGACATAGGCTTTGACCAGACCGCGAATGACCAATGCGGCGACATGGGTGCTACCGTCGCTTTCGGGCGCTGCATGAAGCGTGTTCTGGTCCAACGCTGTTTGCTGGATGGATGCGGCCAGGGCTAAGGGATGCGATCTATTTCTTCTGCGCTTTTGCAGCGAGGGCTTCGGCTTCTTTCTTTTTCAGGTTTTCAAAGGCGGCGCTATTGAATTTTTCGCCGCTGCCTTCAGCCACTTTGCGCACGATGGCCCAGTCTTTTTGGTAGGTAATCGGAAAAAAGCGGTCGGCGCCATCGAAGGCTTTCTGCATTTCTGTCGGGAAACGATAGTCGTAAAAGCATTTGACCAGGGTATCGCGCAGCTTCGGTTCCAGATCATGCGCATACGCGAACGATGAAGTGGGAAACGTTTCGCTGCGCCAGATTATGCGGAAATCATCTTCCTTGATTTGCCCGCGCGCGGCCATGCGCTTGAAAACATCGGAAGCCACCGGCGCGGCATCGTAGTCGCCGGTGGTAACGCCCATGATGGAGTTGTCATGCTTGCCGGAATACAGCACTTTGTAGTCCTGATCGGGCGTGAGGCCCAGCGCGGGGAACAGCGCGCGCGGCGCCAGGTTGCCAGAGTTGGATGAGGGCTGCACGTGCGCGACTTTTTTGCCCTTGAGATCCGCGATTTTTTGGTAGGGACTGTCTTTCTTGACGATCATGATCAGGTTGTAGCCTTGCAACTCTTTCTCGCCGCCCTTCACCGCGAACGGTACCGCGCCGGCGAGATTGACCGCGTAATTGGTGGGGCCGGTCGAAAAACCGCCCACGTGCAGGCGGCCCGAACGCATCGCCTCGATTTCTGCGGCGTTGGATTGCACCTGATAAAACACCACGCGCTTAGACGTGCATTTACCGAGGTAATCGGTGAACGGCTTGAAAATGTTTTCGTAAACAGCCGGGTCTTCCACCGGGGTGTAGGTAAACACCAGCGTCGACGGGTTCTTGAAGCGCTTGGCGTCCTTGGGCGCGTCAGCGACGAGATCCTTATTTTCGTCGCAGAACAGGGCATCAAGGTCGCCGCGGTTCTTGCATTCAGATTGCGCGTAGACCGACTGTGCGGAAAATCCCACGATCAGCGCAACGAACGCGCGTAAGCAACGGCTACGGAAGGTGTTCATGGCAAGGCGCCTCATAAAATTAAACATATAGTTACTGTATTCACGATAGTCGCGCTTACTCTACTGAGCACCACGCACAAGGTCAAGGATGGCGCATCGGTGGCGCGGTAACCGCTGCATGCACATTCGTAAACATGATGCGCCCGGAAATAGCATCGCGCTTGAGTCAATTATCGAATGCCGGATACTGATTTTTCCGAACAACATTGACTTTCTATACGGGACGCACGGCGGGTCCGTATGCCCTCGACGTCGCGCGTAGCGGGCTAGGGTTTGGCGGGAACAGCAAGCGTCGCAACGCCCGGCCATAGTGTTGAATGCGTTGGAATTTGCGACGCTGCATTCCTGATACTTTTCCTGGTGAGCCCCGCCGCAAGCCTGAATTTTCTCACCAGGCGTATGTCAGTGTGCGCAAACTATTTTCCGTAATTTACGCAGTATAATAATTTAACTTATTGTTTTTATTATATATTTTATATTTACTGCAACTGCACATCTTACGCAAAAAATTTGTACCTTGCCCCTGCCGGGCAGATTGGGTATCTTTGACTCCCTGCCGACCACTGGTCACGCACCCGCCACGCGAAAGCGTCCAGCGGCCTTCCCCGGAAAGCCGTCTGACGATTGAACGTAGCGGCAGCTACGGTTTACTGGCCATGGGAAATGGCCAAGCGCCGGGCACGGCGACTGGTCTGGGCGCTGCGGGCGTTATAACTGCTGTAACGGGTTTTGGCGCCGGGCGGCCTTGGGAAGCGGGGTTAGCTGTTTTTTTCTTTACTGTTTTTTTCTTTGCTGCTTTTCTTATAGCCGGCTTCTTAGCCGGCTTTTTTTTGGTCAGCGCTTTTGTAACCGCCTTGCGCGCGGCTGATTTTCGAGACGCTTTCGCTACGGGTTTTTTTTTGCCTGCGGTCGCTTTACGCGTTACTTTCGTTTTTGATGCTTTTTTCTTCGCGGATTTTTTCGTGGATTTTGCCATATGCGCCTCCGGTTTCCGGGTTCAAGACATAGATGCTGGCGTTACGCCTAATGTAGCGGCGTTCCGCCCTGACTGGCAAGATTGCGATACAGCAAGTCCGCATCCAGATGCACGCCGCCCTCCCACATGACCGCGTGCGAAAGCGGATCGACAACTACTTTGAAAAAATCACTTTCAGCGACCTGTGCGCCATACGCCGCGGTCGCCATCAAGTCACCCAGATAGACACGGCCTTCGACGCCATCGTCAAATTTAAGCCACAGCATGTAATCGCGTTCGGCGCGCAATTCCGTGACGGTGCGCAGACCCGCCCTGCCGCCGCGATTGCGGTAACGCCGGTTCTTCAGGCTGTAAGCCACGGATAGGCGCCTTTGAGTTGTTGTGTAGGACAACAGTCGGTACTGAAAAATCGGCAGCACAGCCCCGCCGCACGGCGCGCGGAGCTTTGTTGCCGCCGGTGGCCCAGCGTGGCGTTAATTAATCCCAGCTCAGTGCTCCGCCCGTTTGATATTCGGTAACGCGGGTTTCAAAAAAGTTCTTCTCTTTTTTCAGGTCGATCATTTCCGCCATCCACGGGAACGGGTTGGTCGCGCCTTCGAACATCGGGTCAAGACCGATTTGCTGGGCACGGCGATTGGCGATAAACCGCAGATACTCCTTGAACATCGCGGCATTCAAGCCCAACACGCCGCGCGGCATGGTGTCTTCGGCATAGCGGTATTCCAGTTCCACGCCCTGCTTGAACAATTCGCGGATTTCGTCGCGGAACTCGGTCGTCCACAGATGAGGGTTTTCCATCTTGATGGTGTTGATGACGTCGATACCGAAATTGCAGTGCATCGACTCGTCGCGCAGAATGTATTGATACTGCTCTGCGGCGCCGGTCATCTTGTTCTGACGGCCCAAGGCCAGGATCTGTGCAAAGCCGACATAGAAGAACAAACCCTCCATCAGGCATGCAAACACGATCAGACTTTTGAGCAGCGCCTGATCCGCTTCCGGCGTGCCGGTTTTAAACAGCGGATTGGTAAGCGTGTCGATGAACGGGATCAGGAATTCGTCCTTGGCGCGGATCGAGTCGATCTCGTGATAGGCGTTAAACACCTCGCTCTCATTCAGCCCCAAACTCTCGACAATATATTGATACGCATGGGTATGGATCGCCTCTTCGAAGGCTTGCCGTAACAGATACTGGCGGCATTCCGGCGCCGTGATGTGGCGATAGGTGCCGAGCACGATGTTGTTTGCCGCCAGAGAATCGGCGGTCACAAAAAACCCGAGATTGCGTATGACCAGACGGCGCTCATCGTCGGTCAGCCCATTGGGATTTTTCCACAATTCAATGTCGCGGCTCATCTGGATTTCCTGCGGCATCCAGTGATTGGCGCACGCCGAAAGATATTTCTCCCAGGCCCACTTGTATTTGAACGGCACCAACTGGTTGACATCGGTCTGGCCGTTGATCATGCGCTTGTCCGCGAGGTTGACGCGGCGCAACTTAGCCGTATCCGACAGTTGCGGCGGTTGCGCCTCAGGCATCGACCGTGCAACGCGCATCGCCGCCCCATCGGGCACAACTGGTTGCAAGCCCAGTGCGGGCATCTGCGGAAGGGCGTCTTCAAATTGCAACATCTTCAGTCTCCTTTATTGGCTTTTTGGGTGGATACTATCCGGCGCGGCAGCGGCAACTTTATCTCTTATAGGTGCGCCGCCACTCGCGCCGTTACAGCAAACCCTGGGCGAATTTTTACTCTGCATCCCGGCTATTGACAGGCCTCACACTCGGGCGTATCTATGGCGCAAAACTTCGCATCCGTCGCGGGCGTTTCGGTTAGACCGCCATCTGCATTCACTGCGTTGAGCTGTCCCGCGCGGCCGGTGGATTTCTCCGTCGAGGTTGCGCCCAGCGTACGCAGATAGTAGGTGGTCTTCAATCCCCGCAGCCACGCCAGCTTATACGTTTCGTCGAGCTTCTTGCCGGAGGCGCCCGCCATGTAAATGTTGAGCGACTGCGACTGATCCACCCATTTTTGACGCCGCGCCGCGCATTCGACCAGCCACTGGGGTTCGATCTCGAACGCCGTGGCGTAGAGACTGCGCACATCCGGCGGAATACGGTCGATCTTCGCCAGTGAGCCGTCGAAGTATTTGAGGTCGGCGATCATCACCTCGTCCCACAGATTGAGCTTCTTGAGGTCGCGCACCAAATACTCGTTCACCACCGTGAATTCGCCCGACAAATTCGATTTTACATAGAGATTCTGATAGGTCGGCTCTATGCACTGCGACAAGCCGGTAATGTTGGCGATGGTGGCCGTGGGCGCAATGGCGATGCAGTTGGAGTTGCGCATACCCACCTGTTGAATGCGTTTGCGCAGCCCCGTCCAATCGAGCGTGGATGAGGTATCGCACTCTACATAACCGCCACGTTCATCCGACAACAGCTTCAAGGTATCCGGCGGCAGTATGCCGCGGTCCCACAGCGAGTTCTTGAAGGTTGAATACGGACCGCGCTCCTCGGCCAGATCAGTGGACGCCTGGTACGCGGTGTAGCAAACCTGCTCCATCGAGCGGTCGGAAAACGCCACGGCCGCTTGCGATCCATACGGAATGCGCAGCATATGCAGGCAATCCTGGAAGCCCATGATGCCCAGCCCCACCGGACGATGCTTGAAGTTGGAGTTGCGCGCCTTGTTGACCGAGTAGAAATTCAAGTCGATCACATTGTCGAGCATGCGCATCGCGATACCGAGGGTGCGCTTTAATTTTTCCATGTCAAGCCGGCCCGTCGCCAGATCCAGGTGCGCGGGCATGTTCACCGAACCCAGGTTACACACGGCAATTTCGTCCGGGCCGGTGTTGAGCGTGATCTCGGTACAGAGGTTGGAACTGTGAATCACGCCGACGTGCTGTTGTGGCGAACGCAGGTTGCACGGATCTTTGAAGGTGATCCACGGATGCCCGGTCTCGAACAGCATGGTGAGCATCTTGCGCCACAGTTGCGCTGCGGGTAGTTTCTTGTACAGCTTCAGTTCGCCACGCGTGCAACGGGCTTCGTATTCGACATAGGCTTTTTCAAAGGCCCTGCCAAATTTCTCATGTAAATCAGGCACATCCGACGGCGAGAACAGTGTCCACTCGCCGCCTTCCATCACCCGTTTCATGAACAGGTCTGGAATCCAGTTCGAGGTGTTCATGTCGTGCGTGCGGCGACGGTCGTCACCGGTGTTCTTGCGCAACTCCAGAAACTCTTCGATGTCCAGGTGCCATGTTTCCAGATACGAACACACCGCACCCTTGCGCTTGCCGCCCTGATTAACCGCCACCGCGGTATCGTTCACCACCTTGAGGAACGGCACCACGCCCTGCGATTTGCCGTTGGTGCCCTTGATATAAGAGCCCAGCGCGCGCACCGGCGTCCAGTCGTTGCCGATGCCGCCGGCGTATTTTTGCAGCATGGCGTTCTCTTTGATCGCCTCGTAAATGCCGTCGAGGTCGTCCGCCACGGTGGTGAGATAGCAACTCGCAAGTTGCGAACGCCGCGTGCCGGAGTTAAACAGCGTCGGCGTGGAACTCATGAAATCAAACGACGACAGCACGTTGTAGAACTCGATAGCGCGGGCCTCGCGGCTGCCTTCGGGTTCGTTCAACGCGAGACCCATCGCCACGCGCATGTAGAAAATCTGCGGCAGTTCGATGCGCTGGCCCTGTATGTGCAGGAAATAGCGGTCGTACAGAATTTGCAAACCGAGGTAGGTAAATTTGAGATCGCGGTCGGCGTCGAGCGCGGCGCCCAGCGCTTTCAAGTCATAGGCGCCCAGACGCTCATCCAACAGCTCGGCGGCAATGCCTTTTTTGACAAACTCCGGCAGATATTCAGCATAAAGTGTTTTCATGTCGGACTGGGCCGCTTCGACGCCCAGCGTTTCCATGCGCAACGTATGCAGCAACAGACGCGCGGTCACAAAGGTATAGCTCGGATCCTGCTCGATTAACGCACGCGCGGCGAGTATCAACGAGCGGCGCACCTCTTCCATAGGCACGCCGTCGTAAAGATCACGCTGCATGCCCTCCATCACCGCGGGCGCATTCACTTCGCGACCCAGTCCTTCGCAAGCGCTGGTCACCAGAGCGCTGATGCGTGCCACATCCAGCGGACGCGACACGCCATTCTCGGTTACGTTGATGCCGGGCTGAGCGGACGATGAGGCTGCAGCCGAGGCCTGCTGCGCTTCGCGCTGACGCGCGCGCTCCTTGGTGCGCTCTTCGCGATACAGCACATACGAGCGCGCCGTGTGGTGCTCGCCCCCGCGCATCAGAGCGAGCTCGACTTGATCCTGAATATCTTCAATGTGAAAGGTGCCGCCCGATGGCTGACGGCGCATCAGCGCGTTGACCACGTTATCGGTGAGTTGCGCCACTTGTTCGCGCACGCGCGCGGACGCCGCACCCTGGCCGCCATTGACCGCGATAAACGCTTTGGTCATGGCGACAGCGATTTTGGGCGGCTCGAAACCCACCACTGCGCCATTTCGTCGGATCACCTTGTATTGCGCATAAGCCGCCTCTCGCCCGGCAGCGGCCTCCGCCACGGGAAATGTCGAAACGGAAACAGACTGAACGGTTTCGGTTGCCAGTTTCACGGATAGCATGGGTGACCTCTTGATCGTGTTATAGGTTTTTTATGTGCTACGCGTCGCCGCGCCGCCCTTTCCGGCTTATTTTTCCGGCTTATTACAACTCAGTCTTGTACGGCATACCACTACATCTTGTGGTTGACGCCGGATATACAACGAATTCTAGTGGCGCGGTATGGAGAACGCAACAGGTTTTTACGATTTTCTGACAAGCTCTTGAAAAACATCAAGAATCAGCGCTAACAAGCGGATTAATTGAGTAAATATTAAGCACTTGGATGGCCAAAGACGGCTCCGAAGGGGAGTTTGAGGTTCAATTCATGCCGATCTCGCGCCAAATCCATGCGCGAAGCAAGTCTCGGTCACTCGAAACGTACATAAATAAATGTAACTTATTGTTTTTATTTACTAATTTAATCGTTTCCACTCAAAAGCCGGCCCAGGATCCGTTTTACGTCCGGGCGCGATATCGGCATGACCTGTCACCTCGGCAATAGGGTAGCGCGCGCGCAGCGCTGCAACCACTTGCCGTAATTGCTCATATTGGGCATCTTCAAACGGACTATCGTCGGCACCCTCGAGTTCGATGCCGATGGAAAAATCATTGCAACGTTCACGCCCACGCCAATTTGAAACACCCGCATGCCAGGCACGCCGCGCGCAGGGCACGAACTGCACCAGTTCCCCGTCACGGCGTATCAGAAAATGTGCCGACACCCGCAAATGCGCTATCCCCGCGTAGGCGGGGTGCCCTTCGGGACGCAATTGGTTAAGAAACAAATCGATGATGCCGGGTCCGCCGAACTCGCCCGGCGGCAGACTGATGTTATGCACGACGATCAGCTCGATCACCGCACCGGCTGGCCGCGCGTCGCAATTGGGCGAGGCCACGTAGCGCGCGCCTTCGATGAGTCCGTCGTCTGTTAATCGCGCGGCAGCCATCGTGCGCTACCGCTTCGCGTCGAGCTCGTCCTTGATGCCCAGACGCTCCATGCGATAGCGCAGCGCGCGGAAACTCACGCCCAGCACCTTGGCTGCGGCGGTGCGGTTGTAATGCGTTTTTTCGAGCGCGGCCAGTATCGCCTGGCGTTCGATCTTTTCCAGGCGCTCCGGAAGCGGCAGCCCCGATACATCGAGCAGCTCTTCACGCCGGGGAGAAAGACGCAGATCTTCCGCCTTGATCTCGTCGCCCCTGGTTAGCGCCAGGGCCCGCTCTAAAATGTTTTCCAATTCGCGCACGTTCCCGGGAAAATCGTAGGCCTCCAGCGCCTTGAGCGCACCCAATGAGAGCCGGGGAGCACCGGCATCCAGCGGCTCCACCTGTCTCTTCAGTACGGCAGTGGCCAGCAGCGAAATATCTTCGCGCATCTCGCGCAAGGCTGGCATGCGCAATTCTATTACATTGAGTCGATAGAACAGGTCCTGCCGGAACAAACCGTTCTCCACTTCATCGGCTAGATTTCGATGCGTTGCGCTGATAATGCGTACGTCAACGTTTTCCTCGGCAGTCGATCCCACTTTGCGCACTTTTTTCTCCTGGATTGCGCGCAGCAGTTTGACCTGCATGGGCAAGGGCAAGTCAGCCACCTCATCCAGAAACAAGGTGCCGCTGCTGGCGGCCTGGAAAAAACCGTCGCGGTCGGCGGCGGCGCCTGTGAACGCACCCTTTTTGTAGCCAAAAAACTCCGACTCCATCAGATTTTCCGGAATCGCGCCGCAGTTGACCGGCACAAACGGCGCGGCTTGCCGCGAACCCTTGTCGTGTATCAGACGCGCCGCCAGCTCTTTGCCGCTGCCCGATTCTCCGCTCACGTGTACCGGCGCTTGACTGCGCGCAAGCTTATCGATCATGAGCCGCGCCTGCTGCATTGGCGGCGCATTCCCCACCAGCAGCGGGCCCTCGCGCGCCACCACGCCTTCGGGCTCACGCGGAGGAACGTTACGCGGCAAATTCAGCGCCGAACGGATCAACGCGCGCAACTGTTCGAGCGACACGGGTTTCGCAAGATAGTCAAACGCGCCGGCTTTCAGCGCCGCCACGGCGTTCTCTGTGCTGCCATGCGCCGTGATCACCGCCACCGGCGTGTTGGGATGATTCCTGGCGACGTACTCGAGTATCGTCAGTCCGTCGCCATCGGGCAAACGCATGTCCGTCAGACACAGGTCATAATTATTAGCCGCGAGCAGTGCCAGCGCTTCCTCGCGGGTGGCCGCGCCGTGGGACTCCACGCCCATGCGCGCAAGGGTCATCGCAAGCAATTCACGGATATCCGCTTCGTCATCCACTACCAGCACCTGGCTCTTTGCGTTCATACGCCCGCCCTGCATGTCATTGTGAACTGCGCACCTGCGGAACTCTCGACATACTCCAGCGTGGCGCCGTTAGCCGCGCACAACTCCCGTGCAATATACAAACCCAGGCCATTGCCGCCCAGCGCCGCGGTCACAAACGGCTCGAATAACCCGCTGCGTACTGGCGTCGGCACGCCAAGGCCATCGTCGATTACATCCAATTTTACCGCATGACTGCCGCGTACCCGCTGCGCGGCAATATGCACGCTGCCGGGCTGTCCACGACAGTGGCGCAAGGCGTTGCGGCACAGATTCCACAGTATCTGATTAAGATGCGTACGATCGAACAGTACCTGAAGCCCCTCATCAGCGCGCACCGTGAATATATCCGGATGGGCATTTTCGGTTTCAGCAATTTCCGCGACAAATTGTTGTACGAATTCCGCCACCCCAAAAGACTCCAGCAGCGCTGCCTGGCTGCGATTTAAGCCCAGCACATCGTTCACCATGCGGTTCAGGCGCTGCGTATTGTCGTGAATGATGCCGAGCAAGCGCCGCATACTGGACGAGCTTTCAGGCTCTTCCTGCAGCAATTGCGCGGCGTGGCTGATCGAACCCAGTGGATTGCGGACTTCATGCGCGATATTCGCGGTCAGCCGGCCAATCGCCGCCAGCTTCATTTGCTGCGCCTGTTCCCGCACGCGCGTCAGGTCTTCAAGAAAAATCACCGTGCCCGCTTCCGAGCGCGCGCCCACCAC
>JANMXV010000757.1:0-3278 GCA_031381325.1 Betaproteobacteria bacterium
AATCAATGACTTATAAGTCATTATTGCCTTTTCTAGGATTTCTCCTCTCGAATAGGTTGGTTGCCAGCGTGATATTTTTCATTTTTGCGATGGGGACGACCGCAGAGTCATTTACCGTTCATCAACGCGGGCGCGACGCCATCACGGCTTTGCGTACAAACGCTTTTTTCTCGACGGGATCCTGAATTTCATCGGCGAGCAGCAGGTACAGTTCCGCTTCGTTGCGCGCTTTCGCGGCGGCGCGTTTGACTACCACCGCAGCGACAGCGCCAATTTGCCGGGTCAGTTCGGTCTCGGCGCTTTTCAAAATATCGGCAGCGAATCGCGATGGGTTGGTTTGCGGCTGAATCGTCGCACCGTGCTGCGTTTGCGGCTGCGCCACCGGCGGCGACGTGCGATCTTCGTTGGCGAATTTTTTCAAAAAGGCAGCACGCGTTTTCTCGTTTTCGATGTCTTGCGCGACGATGCCGCACAGTTCGGTGATTGATGCGGCCTTGCGTGCGGCATTGCGCACCAGCACCGGCGCAATCGGTCCTACGTGCAGCGCCGCTTCCGTTTCAATGCGCTTTAACACGCCGGGGTCGAAGCTGCCGGCTGCGGCAGCGGTGGTCATGCCCGTCTTTGCGGGAGCGGCGGCCGGCGTCGCTGGAGCCGTGCCCGGCGCCGCAGTATGTCGCGTGGCGGCGTCCGGCGGCGCAATGCCGAGCCGCGCCAGGAATTCAGCAGTGCTTTGCGGGCGCTCGTCTTCGTTGGGTCTTAACGCCCAGTCGACGGCGTCCAGCACCTCGGCGCTATACAGGCCAGACGACAATTGCGCGCTGGCGGGTGTCATCACGTCTTTGCGTATGCGCGCTGCAGCCTCGACGGGCTTGGCGCCGGTGATCATCCAGTACATCACGCCGCCCAGCGCGTAAAGATCGGTCCACGGGCCTTGTTTGCCGTGGGCATGGTACTGCTCCAGTGGCGCATAACCCGGGGAAACCATCGCGGTGATTTCCTGATCGCCGCCTTTGATTTCGCGCGCCGAGCCGAAATCGAGCAGCACCGGGCTGCCGTCGGCACGCATGAATACGTTGGCCGGCTTGATATCGCGATGCAGATGCGACGTTTTGTGAATTACCGCCAGTCCGCCCAGCAGCGGCCCCACGATGCCGAGCAAATCCTGCTGCGGCAGCGGGCGGCGGCTGTCGATCCAGGTGCTCAGCGGCGCGCCTTCGACAAATTCCATCACCATGTAGGCGGTGTGATTGCCTTCAAAAAACCGCATTACACGCACAATGTTGGGATGGCGGAATGTGGCGAGGGTACGGGCTTCGTCGAGAAAACGCCTCAGTCCCCAATCGAATGATTCAGTGTCCGCAGCGGTGCGCGCGCTCACGGAATGATCCGGCGCGCGGAGTGCGCAATCGACGGGCAGGTATTCTTTCAGCGCGACCTTGAGATTGAGGTTTACATCGGTCGCCAGATAAGTGACGCCGAAGCCACCGACGCCGAGCACCGACTCCACACGGTATTCATTCAGAACGTGGCCTGGGGGCAGGGTGTTGTCCGGGCTGCTCATGGGTGTGATCCGGGTGTTATGTGCGAGAGGTACAAAGGATCAAAGCCAGGCCGCGCCGCGCGCCGCGCACTAGGATTTGTTGATCAAGTCGATGGCCTTGGCGAGGCTGCGCCGCATGCGGTTGAACGATTTGCCGAGCAGCGCGACTTCGTCCTTGCCGGTATCGGAGAACTCGGCGATGTCCATGTCCCCGGTACTGATTTTGTCAGCGGCTTCCGACATGCGCGTAATCGGCCGCACGATCAGCAGGCTCATCATTACGTTCATTATCACGAACAGCGCCAGAAACACCGCCGCCAGCGAAACCATGAAGGTATAGAACGCGCGGTTGGCGTTTTGAATGGGCAGCGCCATCGGTACCGATACGATTTGCGCGCCGATGACTTCCATGTGCTTCCAGCCGAAACCGTTGCTGGAGCCGTAAATTTTTACCATCGCGGGCGGCGCTTCGGCTGCCGTGGTATGGCAGGCCAGACAGGCCTTGTCCTTGATCTGAAACGGTCGCGCGAGATACAGCGACTGGCCGGTGGGGGTGTCGCGCATGCCGCTGATTTCGCCGCGATCCGGGTTGTTGCGGAAGACATTGACGATATCGGTTTCCCATTCCACCGCCTTATTGCGCGGATTGGTTGGATTCAAAGCAGCTTCCTTGTACGAGTAATCCGCATATTTCTTGCGCAAGGCAGCCATGATTTCCGTGGCCGAATAGGCGGGCACGCTTTGCGGATGAAATGCCGCGTCGCTGAACGGAATCAACGGGCGAATTTGCGTGTTGGTATAGCTGCGCATCGACAGCGCGGCTTCCATCATTACACCCGCGTTGCGCAACACCTCGTCGCGCGCGTTGCGATGCAGCAGCTCGTACGAGATATATCCGGTCACGCCCAGTCCGATGGCAAACACCAATAGCAACACCAGATTGAATTTGAGTCGCAGTCCCATGTGAACTCCCTTACGGTTTGCGAGAATCAGCCTCGCCGTGCCAAAAGTATACGCATTGTAAAAATTTACATCAATAAAATCATCTTGTTAGCACGATTCCACTAGCGTGTGGTGGCAGGCCATAGCGGCCGTCTGACGCCAAAACCTCGGGCGATTCGTCGGGATAGTATGCCGCGAGATGCTCCAGGAATGGCCCTTTGCGCGGGTCGGAGGGTTCTACGTACCTGCCGGAGCGAGGGTTCAGAAACAGCGGCAGGGCGGCAGCGGCGTACGCACACAGTTTCTGGAAATGTGCGGCGCGCGCGACCGCATCGCTGCGGCGAATAGTGATTTGGAACCGGTGGGGGAGATTGCGGCGCAAGTGGTCGGGGAACGTGAGTGGCAGGTCGCCCTAATCGCGCACGATGCACCGCGCCACATACTCACGGACAGTGACGCTCAAGCCCACAGAACGCCGGCTAACGTTTGCGTAGAGAGGCGCCCCGCTTCTTGGCGCGCCCGCTTTCGAACGCATTGTTGGACGGCGCTATTCGGCATCGCGTTGGCGATGTTACTCGAGGGGTGAGAGCGTCGCGCCCAACTCCCGGCACTGGGCTTAATTTTTCACTTTCTCGATCATGTGGTTGATGACATAGCTGTGCTCGCGCTGAGGGCTGAACATGACGATCTCCGCGTCTGCGTCGACCTTTACGTTGTGCCCGGGGGGCCAGTAAAACAGATCATTCGTATTGACCGTCTCCTGCGCGCCGCCCGCGTCGGTCGTGGTAAGTTGGCC
>JANMXV010000789.1:0-5945 GCA_031381325.1 Betaproteobacteria bacterium
GTCACCTTGAAATTGAACCGTAGGGACGCGATCGAGCGATGTTGTCATTGAGTGTCTGTTGCGGGCAGAGTGCTGACATTTTGCGCCCACGCAAGCGCAGATCTGCACCAGTTGCGCTTCTTCGGCGGGAGCTGCGCTCGCTGCTTCAGGCAGCCAACCCGCAAGGAATAGGTCGGGGGATCGTCAGTGTCCGCGCTTGAACTCACCGGCGTTCCGCAGTTGGGGCAAAACGAATGTCTGCGCTTCGCACCGCTGGCCGCGGTCTTGACGTAGACCTTCGGTTGCCCGGTTAGCAGGCGGAATGTCGCCCTCGGCGCGTGAGCTGAGACTCGAAAGCCAGATCCTGTAAGCATCTGGCAATCAGTGCAGTTGCAAATGTGGACGCTGCCCGGGTCGACCTCGGCCTCGTAAGTGACATGGCCGCAGTGGCAAGAACCTTGGACTCTCATCGATGGCTCCGTGAAAGGGGATGTTACGGGTTGGCGACGCTTTACAAGACGTCATAAATCTGTGCCAATACCCGTTGCAGTTGAAAATATTCAATTAAATAAAAAGTTTCTTCAAAATTAGTACGTCCTAAATCAGAAATGCAAACACCCCCAGTTTCCGCCACGTCGTTCCGCCTATCCTCGATCCGTTCCGTCATTAAATTCCGCAGCCTCCCGGTGGCTGTTTGACGTCGGACCGGAGCGATAGCGCCTACAGCTTGCAGTTGCGCAGGAATTCGGTGCGCGCCTTACCACCCGCCATCAGAAAGCTAAGATCCCCGCCGCTCAGAATAAAGCGCATGCCATACCCGATGTATTTGTCCATCAGCTTCTGGTCATACACACCACCCATACCCGGATGCTTGCCGTGCTTTTTGCAGGCGGCGATGACTTTGCGGTAGGCGTCTTCGACGCGCGGATCGGCGAATTGTCCGGGTATACCCAACTCGGCGCATAGATCGTTGGTGCCGATCAGCACCACGTCTATGCCGGGCACCGCGGCGATGGCGTCTGCGTTTTCAATCGCTATGGGTGTTTCCACCATCACGATCACCAGGGTTTCAGCGTTTGCAACGCGTGTCGAATCCCCGACCGACATTGCCTCATAGGCAAACTGCGGCAGTGCGCCCACCACTGAGCGATGGCCGATAGGCGGATATTTGCAATGCGCGACCACGCGCTGCGCTTCTTCAACGGTATCCACATGCGGCACCACGATGCCCTGCGCGCCGGAATCCAGCAGCCGCGAGGCGTGATGATGCTCCTTGCCGGGCACGCGCACGATAGGGGTAATGCCCATCGGCAGCGCGGCAATCGCCACCTGCGACGCGAGATCGACGTCCATCGCGCTGTGCTCCATGTCGATGAACAGCCAGTCGAAGCCGCAGGTTTTGGCGATCATGCCGGCATCGACCGTGCGCAGCGCGCGCATGCCCATGCCGAGTGCGAGTTTGCCTGCGGTCAGTTGTTGTTTGGTGTAGTTGGGGTAGATTGCCATGAGTGCTCCGGTTGAGATTGAAAAACTTTTTTGCCACAGATTAACGCAGATTTACACAGATACACCCCACTCAAAAGCGAGGTTATCTGTGTAAATCTGTGTTCATCTGTAGCTAAAGATTTTGACGTCAGATTTTACCGCGAAGCGAAAAACACCGACTCCAGCCAGTCCCACATATAGGCGACGCCGATGCTGGCGTTGTCGATCTGGCAATGGTGGTAGCCGCCTTCTTCGCGCGTGAAGCGTTTGAAGGTCTTGTTTTTTGAGCCGACGGCATCGAAACATTTTTGCGCCACCGGCAGCGGTATCTGCTCGTCGCCTTCGCCATGCATCAGCAGAAACGGACAGGTGATTTTTTGTACCACGCCGTCAAGCCGGAAGCCTTCGAGCTTTTTCATCGCCGCGTCGCGCGTGGTGACGTTGAATATCCACAGCAGGTGCTGCCACGCCACCGACAGTGACGGCAGTTTTCCGCTATCGAGTTTTTCAAAGCGGCTGCGCCAGATTTCCCAATAGTCCCACTGCGCGCCCCATGCGATGCACGCGGCGAAGCGCTGCTCGAAGGCGGCTGCGCGCGGCGCATAGTAGCCGCCGAGGCTGATCGCCATCACGCCGATGCGTTGGGCGTCGATTTCGGGGCGGGCGGCGAGATATTCATAGGCGGCGGCGCCATAGCGTTCGGTTTCATGATGCAGCCACTGATTGCGAAAGCGCACCGCCTCGCCGTTGCCGGGGCCATCGACGATCAGGCAGGCGATGCCGCGCGCGGCCAGATCAGGCACGCCTTTAAAGTATTGAATCTCTTTGGTCACGTCGAAGCCGTCAAAGAACACCATCGCGGGCGCCGGTCCCTTGCGCCCTGGAATAGCTTCTGCATGAATCAAAATCGCGGGCAACGACGCGCCTTCGTAGGGAATTTCCACGTGCTCGATTTTCGGACGGCGTATCAGTTGCGCGGCGTCGCGAAAGCAATCCACGCCGCGCTTGTATGCGGCCAGTCCTTCGGACTTGGGCTGCAGAAAGCGCTCGCCGACATGATAGTAATTGGCCGCGCGAAACAGGTAGGTTGCCGCAGTCGTGCGGCGGCCTTCCGCCAGATGCGCGCGGCCGGCTTTTTCCACTTTTTCGGCCTCGCACGCCCACTCGTGAAACCACGCGGTGTCGTCGCCGACTTTGCCTTTGAGCCGCAAACCGATGCGATTGATTTCGTCGATTTCGGCGCCGCCCCACGGCGCGGCATTGAGCCCGATCAACACGCCGTGCGACCAGCGGTAATCTTCGGGGAAATACATGAAGGAAAGTTCGTCCGCTTTGGTAACGGAGGCGACGGCGGCCGGGGGAGACGCCACGACGCGTACGTCGCGAATTGCGTCCGTGAACGTGGCGTCTCTTCCCTCATCCCCAGCCCTTCTCCCGGAGGGAGAAGGGAGCGTCGAGTCCCCACCCGAGCGGGGAGGTTCATGGTTAGGCAATGCCATGGGGGTTCCTTTCTTAAGCGGACTGCGACCCTGAAGAGGCGCATGATAGCACCGCGTGCGAGGCGAATCCGGTATCATGCGCGTTCGCTTTTACATCCAAACGGAGACTCTACATGTTCGTGAAATACCGCCCTTTTTCGGTGATACTTTTGCTGTCTATTTTTTCGAGCTTCGCGTTGGCCCAACCTCAAGCCGCGAAGAAGGAGTACGAGCCAAGCGTGGGCCAGTCGGGCAAAGATGTCGTTTGGGTGCCCAGCCCGCAGGCGCTGGTGGATCGCATGCTCGATATGGCGAAACTCACGCCGTCGGATATTCACTACGACCTGGGCTCGGGTGACGGCCGCACGGTAATCACTGCCGCCAAGCGTGGCACACGGGCGTACGGCATCGAATACAACCCGGATATGGTTGAACTCGCCAAGCGCAATGCGCAAAAAGAAGGCGTTGCCGACAAGGCGACGTTCACGCGCGGCGATATTTTTGTCAGCGATTTTTCGAATGCGACAGTGATCACGCTGTTCCTGTTGCCCGACCTGAATGTGAAGCTGCGTCCGAAACTGCTCGACATGAAGCCGGGGCTGCGCGTGGTGTCCAACTCGTTCACCATGGGCGACTGGAAAGAGGACGAAAAAATTTCCGCCGGCGGCGATTGCACCTCGTGGTGTACGGCGCATCTGTGGATTGTGCCGGCGAAAGTGTCGGGCAACTGGAAAACGTCGCGCGGCATGCTGAACTTGAAGCAGGAATATCAAATGCTCAGCGGCACGCTGGTGCAAGGCAACGTCAACGCCATCATTGCCGACGCAATAATGAATGGCGATCAAATTGCGTTTACCGCGGGCGGCGCGCAATACACTGGGCGTGTGAATGGCAATACCATCGAAGGCGCCTATAAAGGCAGCGACGGCAACGGCAAGTGGTCTGCAAGCAGATAATAAAAATATAATAAAAGCAAATGGTTACTGGAGGATGCGTTATGTGCGCTGGATTGTTGTGCGCTCTTGCCGTGGCAACCGCGGGCGCTGCGGTTCAGGTTAACGCACAGCAGGCCAGCGACTGGCCTAACAAACCGGTGCGCTTCATCGTGCCGTTTCCGCCGGGCGGCTCGGTCGATCCGCTGGCACGCTTGACGGGTGCGCGGCTTAACGCGGCGCTGGGGCAACAGTTTGTGGTGGACAATCGTCCCGGCGGTTCGGGCGCGATAGGCACGGCGCTGGGCGCGAAGTCGGCGGCCGACGGTTACACCTACGTGGTGGTGTTCGACACGCACGCGGTGAATCCGGCGCTGATTTCCAATCTGCCGTATGACACGCTGAAAGATTTATCGAATGTAATGCTGGTGGGCACCGCGCCGATGGTGCTGACCACCCATCCGTCGAAGCCGTACAAGAATCTGGATGACGTAATCAAACTCGCCAAGGCCAAGCCCGCGACACTGACATTCGGCTCGGTGGGCAGCGGCAGCCTGGGCCATCTGGCGATGATGCTGGCACAGCAGCAGGGCGGGATAAAAATGATACACATCCCGTATAAGGGCGGCGGCCCGGCGACCACAGACGCCATCGGCGGACAAATTGATTTTGCGATCACTTCCGTGGCGGTGCCGCTGCAGCACATCCGCGCGGGGCGGTTGCGTGCCGTGGTGACCACCGGGGAAACCCGCGCGCCCACCATGCCCGAGGTGCCGACGATGATTGAAGGCGGACTCACAGGGCTGGCCGCGCACGCGTGGTGGGGCATTGTGGCGCCGGCGGGCATACCCAGGCCCATCGCCGACAAAATGCACGCCGAGCTGGTCAAGGTCTACAAGCAGCCGGAGATACGCAAACAGCTCACCGAACAATTCGGCATGGACATGAAGGTGAGCACGTCGGCGGAGATGACGAAGTTTCTCACCAGTGAAATTGCGCGCTGGGGCAAAGTGGTTAAGGAAAATGGTATTCGGGCGGACTAAGTTCAACGGCCTCTGCGGTGGTTTTTTAAGGTGATACAAATGAATATCGAACGCGGGCTGGTTAAAACCCGCTTGGGCTATATGCACTATCGTGCCGCTGGCACGGCAGGCAGCGAAGCAATATTTTTGCAGCACATCAACCAGCAATCCTCGGCGTTGTATCTGGAGTTGATGGCGGTGCTGTGCCCGATGTTGCGTGTGGTGGCGATGGACTATCCGAGTCATGGCAATTCCGATCACGTCGAACAGCAGCCGGCAATCGGCGATTACGCGCGCTGCGTGGTTGAAGTGGCGGACGCGCTGGGCATACAGAAATTCAGCGTGCTGGGCGAGGCAGTGGGCGCTGCAGTGTCGATAGAACTCGCGGCGAATCATGCGCAACGCGTCAACACAGCGGTGCTGGTGAATTGCCCGTACTACAAGGATCGCGGTATCGCCGACGCGCGTCATGCGCCATTGAAAAGCGGGTTGCGGCCCGAGGACGCATCCGGCTTTCCGCTCACGCGCACCATCGACTTTTTGCTGAACAATGATCCTGGTCACGCGCCGATGAACCCGTCGCAATCATGGATGGATCGCGTCAATGTTGCGCAGATTGAAGCAGGGCGGCACCGCTGGCAGGCGCTCGCTGCGCTGCATCAGTACGAGATCACTGAAAACCTGCAACGTATGCAGTGTCCGACGTTGCTATTGATCGGCGAGCATTTTTATTATGTGCGGCATCGTGATGAGTTTCACAATAAAAACAAACAGTTACGATCTGAAATTCTGCCGGGCGCACGGTTTTGCATGGGCTGGGAGCGGGCGGCGGACGTGGGCCGGCATACGCTGGAATTTTTGCGTGCGCCGTGATGCTGTTCACTCGATGGGCCGCGTGCTTACGTTGTCTGGTGCGTTGACTACTATTTTTTATTCAATAATTAAATCATGCCCAAAGTAACTCAAACCAAAAAATCAAAAGTAAAAACAGCATTCGGCGATCTGCCGGAAAAACTCATAGGCTTCGGCGGCGGCTTGCCGCGCGCAAT
>JANMXV010000794.1:0-5218 GCA_031381325.1 Betaproteobacteria bacterium
CTTGCGCGCGCGCTGGAGCAGCGTTTTCGGATTCATGTCATGGCTTTGCCCGGTTACGGCGGCATGGCGGCATGCACGCCGTACACGCTGGAGCGTATCGCCGACACGCTCGCGGCCGGTGCGCCCAAACAATGCAGCGTGGTGGGCTGGTCGCTGGGCGCACAGGTGGCGCTGACGTGGGCGCAGCGCGCGCCAAAGCAAGTGAAGTGTCTCGCGTTGATCGACGCCACACCGTGTTTTATGCAGCACGCCGATTGGCCGCATGCGGTAACGCCGGTGGTGATGCGTCAATTTACCTCTGCGATCAAGCGCGATTGCACCAGTGTGTTACGGCGTTTTGTCGCCTTGCAATCGCTGGGCGATGCGCATGCGGTGCAGGTGGCGCATAAGCTGCGCACGGTGCTGTTCGCGAACCCGTTGCCTGCGCAGGACGTGCTTGAGCAGGGACTGGAAATGCTTCGCGTCAGCGATTTGCGCGCGCTGTTGCCGTTGATTCCGCAACCGGTGCTGGTGATGCACGGAGCGCACGATGCGATAACGCCGTGCGCGGCGGGACTCGCCTTGAGCGAGGCGCTGCCCCATGCGCATTTTCACAAAATCGCCGGCGCGGGACACGCGCCGTTTTTATCCGCCCCCCACGCGGTGGCGGCACTGCTGCAAGCGTTTCTCGATGAGCCCACCCCAGTTTGATAAGCCGCAGTTCGACAAACGCTCGCTGCGCCGTTCGTTTGAACGCGCGGCGCACGGCTATGACGCAGCCGCCGTGTTACAGCACGAGGTGTGCAAGCGCATGGACGAACGGCTGGATCTGATCAAACATCAGCCCGCCACCGTGCTTGACGCAGGCAGCGGCACCGGCAATGCGTTGCCCGCGCTGCGCGGGCGTTACCCGCATGCGCGGGTGATTGCGTTTGATCTCGCACTGACCATGCTGCAACGCGGGCGTATGCACAAAGGTGAGCGCACCGGCACGCGGTGGTGGAAAATATTTTTAAAACAACACGTGAACGCGTTATGCGGCGACATCGAACAACTGCCGCTCGCCAACGGCGTCGTCGATATGGTGTGGTCCAACCTCGCGCTGCAATGGATGAATGATCCCGACAAAGCGTTCGGCGAGTTCTATCGCGTGCTGGCGCCCGGCGGGCTGTTGATGTTCAGCACCTTTGGGCCCGATACGCTGAAAGAATTGCGCGCGGCGTACGCGGGCGTGGATAAACACACGCACGTGAGCCGCTTCATTGATTTGCACGACATCGGCGATATTCTGGTCAAGCGCGGCTTTGCCGACCCGGTGATGGACATGGAGCCGTTCACCTTGACCTATAGCGACGTGCGCGCGCTGATGCACGATTTAAAAGCCATCGGCGCGCACAACGTGACGCAGGATCGTCCGCCGGGTTTAACCGGCAGAGCGCGTCTCGCGGCGGTGACAGAAGCCTACGAGCCGCTGCGGCGCAACGGCAAATTGCCGGCGACGTTCGAGGTGGTGTACGGCCACGCGTGGAAACCGCTGCCGCGCGTCACGGCCAGCGGCAAACGCGTGATCGATATCAAGCCAACATACGAGAACTAACGTTGACGCCTAACGCCTCATCCCTGACGCATCACGGGTTTTTCATCACCGGCACCGACACCGGTGTGGGCAAGACGCTGGTGGCTTGCGCGTTGCTGCATGCGTTCGCGGCGCGCGGATTACGGGTGGCGGGCATGAAGCCGGTTGCCGCCGGCGCCGACGAAAAAGAGGGCGTTCTGACGAATGATGACGTTGAGCAACTCATCGCCGCCAGCAACGTCAGCGCGCCGCGCGATGCGGTCAATCCGTATTGTTTTGCGCCGCCGATAGCGCCGCATCTTGCCGCAGCGCTTTGCAAAAAAGAAATTAATATCAATAATTTACTGCACGCCTATCGGCAATTGTCAGCGCTTGCCGAGGTGGTGGTGGTCGAAGGCGCAGGCGGCTTCTGCGTGCCGTTTAACGACACCGAAACCGGCGCCGATTTCGCACGGCGGCTCGCGTTGCCGGTGGTGTTGGTGGTGGGCCTGCGGCTGGGTTGCCTGAATCACGCGCTGCTCACTGCTGAAGTGATACGCGCACGCGGTCTCATGCTTGCGGGCTGGGTCGCCAACCAAATCGATCCGTCGCTGTCGCATGCGGATGCCCAGGTGGCGGCGTTGCAGGCCAGGCTTGCCGCGCCGTTGATCGGCCGCATTGCGTTTTGCGCGCATGCGCAAGCCGCAACACTAGCCTCGCGATTCGACCTGAGCGCGCTGCAATAGCCGGAAAAATAGCGCGTGTCAATGCCGCCTTGTATCGAGTAATCGCACGGATTCAAAGAGTTACAAGGTTGCCTCGATAGCCCTCGCTGTGTTAAATTCCCCCTGTTTGCAACAGCGATGTCCGCGGCTGTTTTGTGACGTGGGTGGTGGCGTGCGCGGCGCCTATAGCGCGCGTTGATGGCCTGCGTAAGCGCCGCGATAAGACGGGTTGTGATGGTTGTAACTATCCGGGGGAAGAATGCGTAACAAGCTGGCTAAAATTTTCGCGGCACTGTCGATGCTACTGATGGTTCCGACCGTCGCGTTCGCCGAATATAAACTTAACCTGCAGACGCCGAACAGCGCGCTGGGCCACACCATTTTCGATCTGCACACAATCATTACGTGGATCTGCGTGGTGATATTCGTGGTGGTGTTCGGTTTCATGTTTTACGCGATGTTCGCACACCGCAAGTCGGTCGGTCACAAAGCGGCGAACTTCCATGAGCATTTCTGGGTGGAAGTGGCGTGGACGATAGTGCCTTGCATCATCCTGGTCGCCATGGCGTGGCCCGCCACCCGCGCACTGATTGAGTTGCGCGACACCTCCGAAGCCGACATGACCATTAAAGCCACCGGCTATCAGTGGAAATGGGGCTACGACTACATCAAGGGCGAAGGCGAAGGCATCAGCTTCTACAGCAACCTGTCCACGCCGCGTGCGCAGATCGAAGGTGCAGAGAAAAAAGGCGAGCACTACCTGCTCGAGACCGACACCCATGTCGTCGTACCCGTAGGCAAAAAAGTGCGCGTGTTGGTTACCGCCGCTGACGTCATTCACGCTTGGTGGGTGCCGGCGCTGGCGGTGAAGCAGGATGCCATTCCCGGTTTTATTCGCGACACCTGGTTCAAGGCCACCGAGCCGGGCATCTTCCGCGGCCAATGCGCCGAACTGTGCGGCAAGGATCACGGCTTCATGCCGATCGTGGTTGAAGTGAAATCGGCTGCCGACTACAGCCAGTGGGTTGAAGGCCAAAAAGCCAACATGAAAAAAGTCGCGGTCGCGGATAATCCCGATAAGCCGTGGACGCTCGATGATCTCAAGGCGCGCGGTGAAAAAGTTTATGCGGCCAACTGCGTGGCCTGTCATCAAGCGACCGGCATGGGTCTGCCGCCGACATTCCCGGCGCTGTCCGGCTCGAAAATCGTCAATGGGCCGAAGGAAGGACAACTGGAGCGCGTGCTTAACGGCAAGCCGGGCACGGCGATGGCCCCGTTCAAACACCTGTCGGATGCCGATGTTGCCGGCGTGATCACGTACACCCGTAATAATTGGGCCAATAAGACCGGCGACATGGTGACGCCGGTCGAGGTGAAAGCCGCGCGTGGCGGTGGTCAAGTAGCCGCAACCGCTGCCGAGCCTGCGGCTGCTGCGCCGGGTAAAAAGTGATTCTGGATACCATGTTTAAACTTCTGTTTTTAAACGACATTATTTAAGAGAACCGGAGCCACGATGAGCACCGCTACCCACGACGCTACCCTTGGTCATAGTCACGCAGACGATGCTGCCCACGGACACGATGATCATGCGCATAAGCCCTACGGCATGATGCGCTGGTTTGGCTCGACCAACCACAAGGACATCGGCACCATGTACCTGTGGTTCAGCTTCTCGATGTTCATGGTCGGCGGCGCCATGGCGATGGTTATTCGCGCTGAATTGTTCCAGCCCGGCTTACAAATTGTCACGCCGGAATTTTTCAACTCGATGATCACTTACCATGGTCTGATCATGGTGTTTGGCGCGATCATGCCGGCGTTCGTGGGCTTCGCCAACTGGCTGATCCCGATGCAAATCGGCGCGCCCGACATGGCGTTTCCGCGCATGAACAACCTGTCTTTCTGGCTGTTGCCGCCGGCGGCAATGCTGCTGATCGCCGCGCAATTCGCACCCGGCGGCGGCGCGGGCGTGGGCTGGACCATGTATGCCCCGCTCACCACGCAGGCCGGCCCGGCGATGGATCTCACCATTTTCGCGGTACACATCCTGGGCATGTCGTCGATCATGGGCTCGATCAACATCATCACCACCATCCTCAACATGCGCGCGCCCGGCATGGGTCTGATGAAAATGCCGCTGTTTTGCTGGACCTGGCTGATCACCGCATACCTGCTGGTGGCCTCGATGCCGGTATTGGCCGGTGCGGTGACCATGACCTTGACCGATCGCCATTTCGGCACCAACTTCTTTAACGCGGCGGGCGGCGGCGATCCGGTGCTGTATCAGCACATTTTCTGGTTCTTCGGCCATCCCGAGGTGTACATCATCGCGATTCCCGCCTTCGGCGTGGTGTCGCAGGTGATCCCGGCATTCTCACGCAAGCCGTTGTTTGGCTATGCGTCGATGGTGTATGCCACGGCGTCGATTGCGATTCTGTCGTTCCTGGTGTGGGCGCATCACATGTACACCACCGGCATGCCGGTGGAGACGCAGCTCTACTTCATGTACGCCACCACGCTGATCGCGGTGCCTACCGGGGTGAAGGTTTTCAACTGGGTGGCGACCATGTGGAAGGGGTCGCTGTCGTTTGAAACGCCGATGTTGTTCGCGATTGGCTTCCTGCTCCTGTTCTCACTCGGCGGCCTTACCGGACTGGTGTTGTCCATCGTGCCGGTGGACGTGCAGGTGCATGACACTTACTATGTGGTGGCGCATTTCCACTACGTGATGGTTGCCGGCGCGCTGTTCTCCGCTTTTGCGGGCATTTATTTCTGGCTGCCGAAGTGGACGGGCCGCATGTACAACGAAACGCTGGGTAAATGGCATTTTTGGCTGTCGCTGATATTCTTCAACGTCACCTTCTTCGTGCAACACTTTCTGGGTCTCGCGGGGATGCCGCGTCGCGTGCCGGACTACGCGCTGCAATTTGCGGAGTTCAATGCGATCTCTTCGATTGGG